>JAOPWG010000485.1 GCA_025965775.1 Modestobacter sp.
CGGCGGGATCGGCGGCAACCACGACCTGGTGCGGCAGAACTGGCCGGCCCGGCTGGGCCCGGTGCCCAAGCGGCTGCTCTCCGGCGTCCCCGCCCACGTCGACGGGCGGATGCTGCAGATCACCGAGGCGGCCGGCGGCCGGGTGATCAACCCCGACCGGATGTGGCACTACACCGAGGGGATCGCC
This sequence comes from Modestobacter sp., assembly GCA_025965775.1. Lineage (GTDB taxonomy): Bacteria > Actinomycetota > Actinomycetes > Mycobacteriales > Geodermatophilaceae > Modestobacter. Next base: position 188 of record JAOPWG010000485.1, read on the forward strand.
AACTGGGACCCCATCTGGGCCCGGCACGGCATCCGGATCCTCCCCGGCCCCTCCTCGCTGTGGCTGGACGCCACCGGCAGCCGGCTGCCCGTTCCGCTGTTCCCCGGCTTCGACACCCTGGGCACGCTGGCGCACATCGGCACGACCGGCCACGAGCACACCTGGTTCCTGCTCACCCAGAAGATCATCGAGAAGGAGTTCACCCTCTCCGGCTCCGAGCAGAACCCCGACCTCACCGGCAAGGACCTGAAGCTCCTGCTCACCCGGGTCAGGTCCGGCGCACCCGCCCCCGTGCAGGCGTTCCTCGACCACGGCGAGGACTTCGTGGTCGCCCGCACCCTGCCCGAGCTCGTCGCCGGGATGAACCGGGTCACCGGCGACCGCCCGCACCTGGACCTCGAGGTGGTCGAGCGTGAGGTCGTCGCGCGGGACCGGGAGATCGCCAACACCTTCACCAAGGACCTGCAGGTGATGGCGATCCGCCAGGCCCGCAGGTTCCTCGGCGACAAGCTCATCCGGGTCGCCCCGCCGCACCGGCTGCTGGACCCCGACGCGGGGCCGCTGATCGCCGTCCGTTTGTCCGTGCTGACCCGCAAAACTCTCGGCGGTCTGCAGACCGACCTGTCCGGCCGCGTGCTGCGCGCGGACGGCGAGGCCTTCCCCGGCCTGTACGCCGCCGGTGAGGTCGCCGGCTTCGGCGGCGGCGGGATGCACGGCTACCGCTCGCTGGAGGGCACGTTCCTCGGCGGGTGCCTGTTCTCCGGGCGCACCGCCGGCCGGGCGCTGGGCGCGGCCCTGTGACCCGGCCCCCGCACCCGGAGCCGGACGGGGAGGCGACCACCCCGTACGCCGGCCCGCCCAGCTACCCGGCGCAGCCCGGACCCCACCAGCAGCCGTTCGCGGCCCCCCACTACGGACCGCCGCCGGGTTGGGGCGCCCCCGCCTACGGGCCGCCGCCGGCCTGGGGTCCGGCCTGGGGCGCCCCGGGCTGGGGGCCGCCCCCGCCGGCCGGCCCGCAGCGGCCCGGGACGTCGATCGCCGCGGCGGTCCTGACCTTCACCCTTGCCCTGCTGACCCTGGTCGGCACCGTCTACGCCGCAGCCTTCAGCGCCCTGCTGACCATCGCCCGGCGGCCGACCGGCGGGCTGGACTCCTGGACGCCGTTCGCCCAGCTGCTGGTCGTCGCCGCACTCGTGGCCGGCGGTGTCCTGGTGCTGGGCGGTCGTCGCACCGTGCTCCTGGCCGCCGCGGTGGTCGAGCTGCTGCTGGCCATCTGGTGGTTCGTCGTGCTCGGCGACGTGGTCCCGTCCGGGGTGTCCGGCTCGGTCGGGCTGCTGCCGCTGGTCTTCGGCGTGCTCGCCGCGGTCGCCGCCGGGCTGACCTTCGCCCCGTCCGCCCAGGAGTGGGCACGGCACGAGGAGGGACGCCGGGCGCGGGCCCGGGAGGCCGCCGCTGCCCCCATCGGCGGAGCCGACCCGGCCGGGGGCTGAACCCGCGGCCGGGTGGAGGTGGGACGATCGCAGCATGTCCGCTCCCGCCTCCGAGAGCCCGTTGGCCCCCGCCGTCGCCGACCTCCTCCACCGCGACCCCGCCGGGCTGGTCGCCGCCGTCGTCCAGCAGCACGACACCGGCGAGGTGCTCATGGTCGCCTGGATGGACGACGAGGCGCTGCACCGCACGCTGACCACCGGCCGGGCCACCTACTGGTCCCGCAGCCGCGGCGAGTACTGGGTGAAGGGCGAGACCTCCGGGCACCGCCAGTGGGTGCGCGACGTCCGGCTGGACTGCGACGGCGACGCGTTGCTGCTGCTCGTCGACCAGGAGGGCCCGGCCTGCCACACCGGCGAGCACAGCTGCTTCCACCGGCCCCTGCCGGCCGTCGCCGGGGCGCCGGCATGAGCGAGCTTGCGAGTTCATCCATGGGCACAGCGCCGGGGCGCACTCGGCCGACGAGCGCCGGCGAGGAGTACTCGTGAGTCTGAGCCTGGGCGCCACCTCCCCGACCCGTGAGGAGTTCGCCGCCCTCGACGCCCCGGTCGTCCCGGTCACCCGCCGGCTGCTCGCCGACAGCGAGACCGCCGTCGGCATCTACCGCAAGCTCGCCGGTAACCGTCCCGGCACCGTGCTGCTGGAGTCCGCCGAGCAGGGCAAGCAGTGGTCCCGGTACAGCTTCGTGGGCGTGCGCAGCGCCGGCGTGCTCTCCGAGCGGGACGGGACGACGCAGTGGCTCGGCGACCCGCTGCCCGGGCTCACCGACGACCTTCCAGCCGACCCGCTGGCCGCCGTCCGCACGCTGTCCCGGCGGCTGCGCTCCCCGCGCACCCCCGGGCTGCCCCCGCTGACCGGCGGGTTGGTGGGCTACCTCGGCTACGACGTCGTCCGCCGGCTGGAGCGGCTGCCGCAGACCAGCACCGACGATCTCAAGATGCCCGAGCTCGCCCTCATGCTGGTCACCGACCTCGCGGTCCTCGACCACACCGACGGCACCGTGCTGCTGATCGCCAACGCGCTGCGCGGTGCCGGCGGCTACGACGACGCGGTCACCCGGCTGGACACCATGGCCGCGGACCTGACCAAGGCGGTGCCCCCGGGCGTGGCCGTGGTGGAG
>JAOPWG010000511.1 GCA_025965775.1 Modestobacter sp.
GTGCGGGAGGGGGGAGTCGAACCCCCACGCCCGAAGGCACCAGATCCTAAGTCTGGCGTGGCTGCCGTTACACCACTCCCGCGTGGCCGCCGAGTCTAGGAGGACGGCCGATCCGACCGGCGGGGCGTCGATCTGGCAGGCTGTCGCCGTGCCGCGCAGCCCCGAGCAGATCCAGCAGGAGATCGACGCCGCCCGCGAGTCGCTCGCGGCCACCTTGGACGAGCTGTCCTACCGGGGGAGCCCCAAGCGGCTGACCGCCCAGGGCAAGGCCGCTGCCCTGGCCTTCCTGCAGAGCCCGCCCGGGATCGCCCTGGTCAGCGCCGTCGGCCTGACCATCACCTTCGTGGTGGCCAAGCGCACCTTCGGGGTGGCCAAGCGGATCAAGCACCGCAACGACCCGCCGCCGCTGCTGCGCGGTGCCCGTCGTCGCTGAGTCGGCGACCCCGCGCGACGCGGAGGACGTCGCCGAGGTCGTTCTCGAGCACCTCCGCCCCGGCCCGGCCCGCTGAGCCGGCAGCGCACACTCGAGCCGTGTCCACCCCCCGCCCCGACCCGGTCGGCCCCGGCCAGGAGTCCGTCTGGGACTACCCGCGTCCCCCCTCCGCGGAGGTGACCGGGCGCCGCATCGAGGTGGTGCTGGGCGGCCGCGTGGTCGCCGGCACCGACCGCGCGGTGCGGGTCTGCGAGACCAGCCACCCGCCGGTCTACTACGTCCCCGTGGACGACGTCGTCCACGGGGTGCTGGAGCGCGCCGAGGGTGCCTCGTGGTGCGAGTGGAAGGGGACGGCGACCTACTGGGACGCCGTCGTGGACGGCGAACGCCATCCCGGCGTCGGCTGGTCCTACGAAGACCCCACCGCCGGCTACGAGCACCTGCGCGGCGCCGTGGCCTTCTACCCCAGCCGGGTCGAGGCGGCCACCGGCGACGGGGAACCGGTGCGGGCCCAGGCGGGCGACTTCTACGGCGGCTGGATCACCGCCGAGGTGGTGGGCCCCTTCAAGGGAGAACCCGGCACCCGCGGCTGGTGACCCCTACCCCGTAGGGGTATCATTTGCAGCATGACGGGCTACGCCGGCAACAAGGACCAGGTCCTCGCGCGCCTCAAGCGGATCGAGGGTCAGGTGCGCGGCATCGCGCGGATGGTCGAGGACGACACCTACTGCATCGACGTCCTCACCCAGGTCTCCGCGGCGACCAAGGCGCTGCAGGCGGTCGCACTCGGTCTGCTGGACGACCACCTGGGTCACTGCGTGCGCGACGCCGTCGCCAGCAGCGCCGAGGACGACGGCGCGGCGGCCGCGGCCAAGATCGCCGAGGCCTCCGCGGCCATCGCGCGGCTCGTCCGCTCCTGATCCGACCGAACTGAAGAGGAACTCCCGTGCAGACCCAGACCTACGTCGTCACCGGCATGACCTGCCAGCACTGCGTCGCCTCCGTCACCGAGGAGGTCGGTGAGCTGGCCGGCGTCAGCTCCGTCGAGGTCGACCTGGACTCCGGCCGCCTGCGGGTCGCCGGGCAGGACGTGACCGTCGAGCAGGTCCAGGCCGCGGTCACCGAGGCCGGCTACTCCGCCGAGCCGGCATGAGCGCGGGGCCGCAGACGCCCGCGTCCGCGGCCGGCGGGCCGACCGCGCTGGACGAGGTCCGCCTCGACATCACCGGCATGACCTGCGCCAGCTGCGCGAACCGGATCGAGCGCAAGCTGAACAAGCTCGAGGGCGTGCAGGCCAGCGTCAACTACGCCACCGAAGCGGCCACGGTCCGGTTCGACCCGGCCCGCGTGGACACCGACCGGCTGCTGGCGACGGTGTCGGCCGCCGGGTACTCGGCCGCGCTGCCGGTGCCGTCGGCCGCCGACGAGCCGGCGGTGGGCGCCGACCCCGACGCGGGCCTGCGCCAGCGGCTGCTGATCAGCGCTGCGCTCGCGCTGCCGGTGGTCGTGCTGTCCATGGTCCCGGCGCTGCAGTTCGAGAACTGGCAGTGGCTGGCGCTCACGCTGGCCAGCCCGGTCGCGGTCTGGGGGGCCTGGCCCTTCCACCGCGCCGCCGCGGTCAACGCCCGGCACGGCGCCAGCACCATGGACACCCTGGTCTCGCTCGGCATCGCCGCGGCCTACCTCTGGTCGCTGTGGGCGCTGTTCCTCGGCGACGCCGGCATGCCCGGGATGCGGATGTCCTTCTCGCTGCTGGCCGAGCAGGGGTCCGGGCACGACGAGATGTACCTCGAGACCGCCGCCGCGGTGACCGTCTTCCTGCTGGCCGGCCGGTACGCCGAGGCGCGGGCCAGGCGGCGCTCCGGCGCGGCCCTGGAGGCGCTGCTGGCGCTGGGCGCCAAGGACGCCACCGTGCTGCACGACGGCCGCGAGGTACCGGTGCCGATCGACCAGTTGCGGGTCGGCGACCAGTTCGTCGTCCGGCCGGGTGAGAAGGTCGCCACCGACGGGGTGGTCGTCAGCGGCCGGTCCGCCGTCGACCTCTCGATGCTCACCGGGGAGAGCGTGCCGGTCGAGGTCGCCGCCGGCGACCGGGTCACCGGTGCCACCGTCAATGTCGGCGGACGGCTCGTGGTCGCCGCCGACCGGGTCGGCAGCGAGACGACGCTGGCCCAGCTCGGCCGGCTGGTCACCCAGGCGCAGAGCGGCAAGGCGCCGGTGCAGCGGCTGGCCGACCGGTTGTCGGCGGTCTTCGTGCCGGTCGTCCTGGTCGTCGCCGCGGCCACCCTGGCCGGTTGGCTGCTGGCCACCGGCGACGCGACCGCGGCCTTCACCGCGGCGGTCGCCGTCCTGGTCATCGCCTGCCCCTGCGCGCTGGGCCTGGCCACCCCGACCGCGCTGCTGGTAGGGACCGGACGCGGCGCCCAGCTCGGCGTGCTGATCAAGGGCCCGGAGGTGCTGGAGAGCACCCGGGCCGTCGACACCATCCTGCTCGACAAGACCGGCACCGTGACCACCGGCGCCATGTCGCTGCTGGAGGTCGCCGGCCACCCGGACACCCTGCGGCTGGCCGCCGCGGTCGAGGCCGGGTCCGAGCACCCGATCGCCCGCGCCGTCGCCGCCGCCGCCGGCACGCCGCCGGCCCCGGTCGCCGACTTCGCCAGCCGACCCGGTCAGGGCGTCAGCGGGCGGGTGGACGGCCGCGACGTGGTGGTCGGCTCCCACGACGGACTGCCGCCGGTGTCCGCCGAACTCGCCGCGGTCGTCGAGGCCGCCGAGGCCGCCGGCCGCACCGCGGTGCAGGTCGCGTGGGACGGCGAGGTGCGCGGCGTCCTCGTCGTCGCCGACACCGTCAAGCCGACCAGTGCCGCGGCGATCCGGCGACTGCGCGGGCTGGGGCTGGCCCCGGTGATGGTGACCGGTGACAACCCGGGAGCGGCCGCAGCGGTCGCCCGCGAGGTCGGGCTGGACCCCGACCGCGGTGAGGTCGTCGCGGGGGTGCTGCCCGCCGGCAAGGTGGAGGTCGTGGCCCGGCTGCAGGCGGAGGGTCGGGTGGTGGCCATGGTGGGGGACGGCGTGAACGACGCCCCCGCGCTGGCCCGCGCCGACCTCGGCCTGGCGATGGGCTCGGGCACCGACGTGGCGATCGAGGCCGGCGACCTGACCCTGGTGCGCGCCGACCTGGATGCCGCCGTCGACGCCATCCGGCTCTCCCGGCGCACCCTCGCGGTCATCAAGGGCAACCTGTTCTGGGCGTTCGCCTACAACGTCGCCCTGGTGCCGCTGGCGGCCCTGGGCTTCCTGAACCCGCTGCTGGCCGGGCTGGCGATGGCGGCGTCCTCGGTGCTGGTGGTCACCAACAGCCTGCGGCTGCGGCGGTTCCAGCCCGTCCGCTGAGCGGGGGCCGGGAGCGGCGCGATCAGTCCGCGACGGTGCAGCTGTGCTGCACCAGCGGGAGGACGACGTCGGCCAGCACCTCGTCGGCGTAGGCGTCGTCCACCGGCTGGTCGCTGAACAACCAGCGTTGCAGGATCGGGGAGGAGGCGGTGGAGGCGACCGCCGTGCCCGCCAACCCGGCGCGGACCTCGCCCCGCTTCTCGGCCTGCGCCCAGACCGTCCGGAAGGAGTCGCTCCAGCGGCCCATCGGCCCGTTCTCGAACGCGGCGCGCAGCTCCGGCTCGTGGGGGAGCGCGGACAGCAGTGAGAGCGTGGCGGCGCCCAGCGGGCCGTTCACCGTGGCGACCAGCCCGTGCAACAGGATGCGCAGGTCCTCCTCCAGCGACCCGGTGTCCGGCGCGGTGTCCGGGTCGGCCTGCAGCGACCTGACCGCGTCGGCCACCAGGTCGGACTTGGTGCGCCACCGGCGGTAGATCGTCGCCTTGCCCACCCCGGCCGCGGCGGCCACCGCATCCATCGTCAGCCCGGCGTAGCCGGCCTCGGCGAGCACCGTCAGGATGGCCGCGCGGATCGCGCCGTCCCGGCTGGGGTCGCGCGGGCGACCGCCGCGTCCGGCCGCCGCGCCGCCGCTGGTCGGAGGGGACGGCACGCGGCACATCGTAGTCACAGCGATCTTCTTCCTGGTCAGGCGCCGGGCAGGCCGGTCACCCCGCCCTCCGCGCGCCTGAGCGCAGCCGGCCGGGACGTCGGTCATCCTGCTGCGGTGATCGGTCCCGCCGACGTCGTCCGGCCCTCCTGGGGGACCCCGGAGCGCGCCACCCGGCTGCTGCTGGCCAGCACGCTGGAGCACGTCCTGCCGACCATCGCCCGGATCGCCGGCACCCTCGGCCTGGACGTCTACCCGGACCCGGGGCTGCTCGAGGTCGTCGACCCCGAGGCCGACGGCCGCCGGTTGCAGCGTTTGCTGCAGCGGCTGGCCCGGGAGCTGACCGAGGCCGAGGCCGAGGCGGTGCGGGTGGCGGCCGACCCGCCCGAGGACGCGGTCGCGCTGGCGACCCGGCTGCTCACCGCCCCCTCGCTGGCCGTCGAGCTGGCCCGCCGCGGCGTGACCGTGGAGATCGGGGTCCTCGCCGACGCCGAGCTCTGGCCCGTGTACCAGCCGATCGTCTCGCTGGACGACGGCGCCGTCGTCGCCCACGAGGCGCTGCTGCGCGGCCGGGTCGACGGGCGTGAGGTCGGTGGCGGTGACCTGTTCTTCCTGGCCGAGTCGGCCGGCTGGCTGCCCCGGCTGGACCGCATCGCCCGGGAGGCGGCGATCCGTGGGGCCGCCGGCTGGCTGGGCGGGGCGGACCTCTACGTCAACAGCAACCCGTCGGCGATCTACCGCCCGCAGGTCTGTCTGGCCGGGACCGAACGCGCCGTGCACGACAGCGGGCTGTCCCCGGCCCAGCTGGTCTTCGAGGTCGTCGAGTCCCACGCCATCACCGACCGGGGGCACCTGCTGTCGGTCCTGGAGCACCACCGGTCGCTGGGCTGGCGGGTCGCGCTGGACGACGTCGGAGCCGACTGGTCGAGCCTGGCGCTGGTGTCCGCCGTCCGGCCCGACGTGGTGAAGCTGGACAAGGAGCTCGTCGCGCGGCTCACCGACGCCGGTCCCCGGGCGGTCGCCCGGTCGGTGATCAGCCTGGCCCACGAGCTGGGCGCGGTCGTCGTCGCGGAGGGCGTGGAGTCCGAGCCGGTCGCCGAGCAGGTGCGCGAGCTGGGCGCCGACCTCGGTCAGGGATGGTGGTTCGGCCGGCCGGTGCACCCCGAACCCGAGGTCGAGCAGGAGCTCACCGTCGCCTGACGATCACGGGCAGCCGATGTTCCAGCCGGTCAGCGCCGGCCACTCGTGCTCGTGACCGAGCGTCCCGTAGCGGCCGGTGGCCAGCGGGAACAGTGCGCCGGTCTCGGGGCCAAGCTTCAGCCAGCGCGCGGTGAGGATGCGCAGCACGTGCCCGTGCGCGACGAGGACGACGTCGCCGTCGGCCAGCAGCGGCCGTGCCCGGTCCAGCACCCGGTCGACCCGTTGCGCCACCTGCGCGAGCGTCTCCCCCGGGGTGTCGCCGGGCACGGTCCCGTCGGACCACAGCGACCACGAGTAGCCGACCTGGTCGCTGATCTCCGGGGTCGTCAGCCCCTCGTAGCCGCCGTAGTCGACCTCGACGAGGTCCGGGGCGACCTCGGTGTGCACCTTCCCGTCGAAGAGGCCGGCCAGCTCCGCGGTCCGGCGGGCCCGGATCAGCGGGCTGACGAAGGCGTGGGTGACCTGTCGCTGGGCGAGGACCTGCCGCAGCGCCCGGGCGTCGTCCTCACCGCCGGGCAGCAGGGGGAGGTCGGTGACGCCGGTGTGCTGCCCGCTCACGCTCCACTCGGTCTGTCCGTGCCGGACGACCACCAGCTCACCCATGCGAACCCCTTCCCGACGGGACCACGGCCGGCCCCTCCACGTCTGCCGGCCCGGCCGCCGGCCGGCCCCCGGCAGCCGGGGTGCCGGCGACCGCCATCACCGCCACTGCCCCGAGGATGACCAGCAACGGCGCGGTCCAACCGCCCGAGGCGTCGTGCAGCGCGCCGATCACCAGGGGGCCGGTGGCCGCGACGGTGTAGCCGCCGCCCTGCACCATGGCCGACATCCGCCGGTTCTCGGTGAGGTCCCGGGACCGGCGGACGATCGCGATGAAGATGATCGTGATGCCGCCGCCCTGTGCGGCGCCGGCCAACGAGCACCACAACGGCCACAGGGACGGGGCGAACAGCAGCCCGAGCGGCAGCGTGGCCCACAGGCCGGTCACGGCCAGCAGCACCAGCGAGGGACGGCCCCACCAGGCGACCAGCGCCGGGACGGCGAAGGCGCCGACGATCGCCAGCAGCTGGAACAGCGACGAGCTGACGCCGGCCGCCGACCGGGACAACCCCTGCTCGTCGGCGAGCAGGCTGGGCAGCCACGCGGTGATCCCGTAGTAGCTGAACGCCTGCCCGGTGAAGGCGATCAGCAGTCCCCAGGCCACCGGACGCCGCCACGGCGGACCGGCCGGAGCGGCCGCGGGCGGGGGCGGGGCGACGTCGCCGGCCTCCTCGGCGGCCGCCGCGGCTGCCTCGGTGCGGGCCACGTGCCGGCGCAGCGCCGCGGTCCACACGACGCCGGCGACGGCGACCAGCAGGCCCCAGCCGGCCAGCGCCGCCCGCCAGCCGATCAGGTCGGCCAGCGGTGCGGTCAGCGCCGAGGTCACCGTGGAGCCCAGGTTCAGCGCCGCGGTGTAGGCGGCCATGACCACGTTGGTGGCGCCGGGGAAGTCCCGGCCGATCACCACCGGGACGACGACGTTGCCCACGGTGATGCCCAGCCCGATGACAACGGTGCCGGCGATCGCCGTCGCCGGGCTGCCGGTCGACCGCAGCAGCGTGCCCAGCAGCACGCCCCCCATCGAGACGAGGACCGCGCGGTGCACGCCGGTGCGGGCGATGAGCAGGGAGGCGAGCGGTGCTGCCAGACCGAAGCACAGCACCGGGATGCTCGTGAGCAGCCCGATCGTGCCGGCGCCGACGGCGAGGTCGCGCCGCAGGTCGTCGACCACCGGGGCGATCGCCACCAGCGGACCGCGCAGGTTCAGCGCCACGAGCAGCACGCCGACCAGCAGCAGCGCCGGGATCGCGGCCCTTGCGGGCGTCGATGCTGTCGTGGGAGCTCGCCGTCCGGACCGTTGCACGCGGTCACCTTCCTCCAGTGTCGGCCGCGACTCCACGTCGGCACGGCGGCCGCTGACGCGACGTGGCGGCCGTCACATCCACGGTGAGGGGGAAGAACCCGGGCCGCCCGGCCGCTGACCCCGGAGGGCCCGGCAGGCAGCGTCGCCGCCGGCACCGCACCGTCAGCGCACACCGGTTCCGCAGGAGGACGCATGACCACCGCCACCCGCTCCCTCACCTTCGACCTCGGTGGGGACCTCACCGTCCACCGCCTCGGCTACGGCGCCATGCAGCTGCCCGGCGCCGGTGTCTGGGGTGAGCCGGCCGACCGCGCGGGCGCTCTCCGCGTCGTGGAGGCCGCTGTCGAGCAGGGCGTCGACTTCATCGACACCGCCGATTCCTACGGCCCGCTGGTCAGCGAGCAGATCATTGCCGAGGCTCTGCACCCGTACCCGGAGCAGCTGGTCATCGGCACCAAGGCCGGTCTGACCCGCACCGGGCCGGGGGAGTGGTTCCCGGTCGGCCGCCCGGCCTACCTGAAGCAGCAGGTCGAGCTCTCGCTGCGCCACCTGAAGGTCGACCGGATCGACCTCATCCAGCTGCACCGGATCGACTCCGAGGTGCCGCTGGCCGACCAGCTGGGCGCCTTCGTCGAGCTCAAGGAGCAGGGCAAGGTCCGGCACATCGGCGTCTCCGAGGTCTCCGTCGAGGAGCTGAAGGCCGCCCAGGCGATCACCCCGATCGCCAGCGTGCAGAACCTCTACAACCTGACCAACCGGAAGTCCCAGGACGTGCTGGAGTACGCCGAGGCCGAGGGCATCGCCTTCATCCCGTGGTTCCCGATCGCCACCGGCGACCTGGCCAAGCCCGACAGCCCGGTCGCGGCCGTGGCCAAGGAGCTCGACGCCACCCCGTCGCAGGTCGCGCTGGCCTGGCTGCTGCAGAAGTCCCCGGTCATCCTGCCCATCCCGGGCACCAAGTCCGTCGAGCACCTGACGGAGAACATGGGCGCGGCCCAGCTGACGCTGTCCTCCGACGACATGGCCAGGCTCGACGCCATCGCATAGTCGTCCTACCGGACGACACCGCGGCCAGGTGCCGTCCCGGCCGCCGCTGAGCCGCTGCCCGGGTGCTCGCCGGGGAGCCTCCGGCCCCCGCGACGGGCCCCCGGAGCCGAGCGTCCGCTCGGCGCCCTGGCTGGCTGCCGCGGTGTCGCCCGAAGGGTGACGGGGTGCACAGAACCCCCGGTCGCGTCCGTCGCGACCGGGGGTTCAGCATTACCCCATGGACGCTGAGGACTTCGTTCAGGTCAAGGCCGCCGTGCGGCAGTTGGTCCGGGAGGTCGTCCTCCCGCGCGAGGAGGAGATCGACCTCGAGGACCGCATCCCCGACGAGCTGCGCTCAGCCGCGGCCGAGATGGGGCTGTTCGGCTACGCGCTGCCGGAAGAGTTCGGTGGCCTCGGTGTCACGATGAGCGAGGACGTCCAGCTCGCCTTCGAGTTCGGCTACACCACCCCGGCGTTCCGCTCGCTGTTCGGCACCAACAACGGCATCGCCGGGCAGGTGATCGCCAAGTTCGGTAACGAGGCGCAGAAGAAGGGCTACCTCCCGCGGCTGGCCGCCGGGGAGATGATCGGGTCCTTCGCCCTCACCGAGGCCGAGGCCGGCTCCGACCCGGCCGGGCTGCGCACCACCGCGCGCCGCGACGGCGACGAGTGGGTCATCAACGGCGGCAAGCGGTACATCACCAACGCCCCGATCGCCGACATCTTCGTCGTCTTCGCCCGCAGCAACCCCGAGGAGAGTGGCGGCCGCGGCATCTCCAGCTTCGTCGTCGACGCCACCGCCCCCGGGGTGACCGTCGGTCCGCACGACAAGAAGATGGGCCAGTCCGGCGCCTGGACCGCCGAGGTGTTCTTCGACGAGGTCCGGGTGCCGGGCGACGCCCTCATCGGTGAGGAGGGCCGTGGCTACGCGAAGGCCCTCACTGTGCTGTCCCGTGGGCGGCTGCACATCGCCGCGCTGTGCGTGGGCATGGCCCAGCGGGTGCTCGACGAGGCGGTCGCCTACGCCGCCACCGCCAGGCAGGGCGGTGCCCCGATCGGCCGCTTCCAGCTGGTCCAGGCGATGCTCGCCGAGTCCCATGCCGAGCTGCTGGCCGCCCGCAGCATGGTCATCGACGTCGCCGCCCGCTACGACTCGGGCGAGGACACGTCGGTGGGCCCCTCCTCGGCGAAGCTGTTCTGCAGCGAGATGGTCGCCCGGGCCACCGACCGCGCCGTCCAGGTGCACGGAGGGCTGGGCTACCTGCGGAGCACCCCGGTCGAGCGCTTCTACCGCGACGCCCGGCTGTACCGCCTCTACGAGGGCACCAGCGAGGTGCAGAAGGTCATCATCGGGGGGGCGCTGCTGCGCGCCGCCGGCATGCCCCGTGGATGAGCCGCTCACCGGCGCCGCGCGGGAGCGCCGGCGCGCGGTGGTCGCCGACCTGGGGACGGCGTTGCGCGAGCTCGTCGACGCCGCGGTCCGCACCGAGGTCGACGAGGCCGAGCTCGCCGCGGTCGAGGCGGTCATCCGTGAGCAGACCGCCCGCCTGCGGGCGGTGTCGCGCGAGCTGACCGGGATCGCCTCGGTCGACGACCCGGAGATCGGCGAGCGCTGGTACAGCCCGGTCTACGGTCCGGGCAACCCGCTGGCCCCGCCGCTGGAGCTCACACACTCCGCCGACGGCCGGGTCAGCGCGCGGGTGACCGTGGGCAAGGCCCACGAGGGGCCGCCGGGTCTGGTGCACGGCGGGGTCATCGCCACCCTGCTGGACCACGTGCTGGCCCGGGCCCCGCGGAGCGCCGGGCACGGCGGCCTGACCGGTTCGCTCACCGTGCGCTTCCGACGTCCGGTGCCGCTGGGCATGCCGCTGGTTCTGGAGGCCCACCTGGTGTCGGCCGAGGGGCGGCGGGCCACCGCCCGCGCCACCCTGGCTGCCGCCGCCGACCCGGGGACCCCGCTGGCCGAGGGGGAGGCGTTACTCGTCGCGCTGCGCGCCGAGCGGGCCGCCGAGGTCTTCGCCCCGACCGGCCGATCGGTGGCCGCCTGGACCGCGCGCGCCACGGACTGAGCTCGGGCGCACTCTCTGCTCGACGTCAGCCGGGTGGGCGCCTCGGTCCGCCGGCCGGCTGCAGCAGCGGGCTCTCGCTGCCCTCGCCCCGGCCGAGCGCGGCGACGAACTCGCGCAGCACGTCGTCCCCGCGGTGCACGGGCGCCCAGTCCAGCACGGTGCGCGCCCGCGCCGACTCCAGCAGCGGGACGCCCAGCCCCAGATCCAGCCAGCCGGGCTCGGTGGGCACCAGGTGGGCGCGGAAGGCGACCTGGAGCGCGGCGCGCAGCACGAACGCCGGCGCCGGCACGCGGAAGGTCCCCAGCACCCGGGCCAGGGCGTCGGCGGACAGCGCCGGTTCGGACGACAGGTTGAACGGGCCCGGCGTCCGGCGGTCGAGGATGCGCACGATCGCATCGGCCACGTCGTCGGCGTGCACGAAGGAGATCGACAGGTTCCCCGGCAGTGGGAGCGGCAGCCGGCGCGCCACCGCCCCGGGCAGCAGCCGGGCGGCCGCGAGCAGCACCTCGCCGAGGAAGTAGCGGCCGATCTCACTGGCGGCCTCGGGCTGCAGCACCAGCGTCGGGCGGGTCACCGACACGGTGGCCTCGGGATGGGCGAGGACGAAGTCGCGCACCCGGTGCTCGGCGGCCACCTTGTCCCGGCTGTACTGCGAGCTCGGCACGCCCCCGGTGGGCCAGTCCTCGGTGATCCGCCGGTCGTGCGGCCCCGCGGAGTACACGCCCAGGGAGGACATGTGCAGCACGTGCGGCACGCCGGCCGCCGCCGCGGCGTCCAGCACCCGCTGGGTGCCGCCGACATTGACCCGGCGCAGCCGCTCGGGCTCCCGGCCCGGCCGCAGCGCCCACGCCAGGTGGACGACGACGTCGGCGCCGGTGAGGAACTCGCTCAGGACCGGCTCGCTGGCGGGCTCCCCGAGGTCGGCTGCGAACCAGCGGACGCCGGTGTAGGGGGCGGTCTCGGGGGGCTGCCGGCGGGCCAGCCCGCGCACCTCGGCCACACCGGAATCGGCGAGGGCGCGCAGCAGCGCCGTCCCCACGTTGCCGGTGGCACCGGTGACGGCGACGGTCAGGCCGGGCAGGAGTCCGCTGGTGGGTTCCGACATGACCGCACCGCTACCCGGTGACCGCCGCGCCCACCCGTCGGGGGAGCTCAGCTGTCAGCGGTGCGCACGTGCGCGGTGACCAGCTCGCCCACCCGGTCGGCGGCGAGCTCCGGGACCCAGTGGTTGACGCCCTCGAGCACCTCCAGCTGGTAGGGGGCGGCGACGAACTCGGCGCTGGCCTCGATCGCGGTGCGGCCGAGGAAGGCATCGCCGTTGCCCCACACGTGCAGGGTCGGCACCCGCACGGTGCCCACCGGCGTCCGGGCCTCCAGCGGCAGCGCCCGGTACCAGTTCAGCGCCGCGGTCAGCGCGCCCGGCTCGCGCAGCCGGGTCACGTAGGCCTCGACCAGGTCGTCGGGCAGGCCGCCCTGGCGGAGCATCCGGCGCAGCACCGCGCCGTGCCCGGCCAGCAGCACCCGCTCGGGCACGGCGGGCAGCTGGAAGAAGCCGATGTAGCTCGACCGCAGCGCCTGGTCGCTGTGCAGCATCGCCTGCGACATGGCGGCCGGGTGCGGCACCGACAGCACGGTCAGCGTGCGCACCCGCCAGGGGTGCCAGGCGGCCAGCGCCCACCCCACGATCCCGCCCCAGTCGTGTCCCACCAGGTGCGCGCTCTCCAGCCCGGCGGCGTGCAGCAGCGCGAGGACGTCGTCCACCAGCTCGCGCAACGCGTAGGCCGAGCGCCCGGCCGGCCGGGCGCCGGGGGAGTAGCCGCGCTGGTCGGGGGCGAGGGTGCGCAGCCCGGCCGAGTGCAGCGCGGGGCTGAGCCGGTCGAAGGCGCGGGAGTCCTGGGGGAACCCGTGCAGCAGCACGGCGGGCTCCCCGTCGGCCGGCCCGGAGTCGCGGACGTCGAAGACCAGGTCGCCGCGGCGGAAGGTGTCCATGCCCGGACACTGCCCCCGTGGCCGCTCCCTTAGTGCTCCGACGCCGGGGCTTTCGGTACCGAAAGCCCCGCAGGTGTCAGGGGCGGGTGGCGCGCAGGCCGGCGAACAGGGTGGTGACCAGTGCGTCGGCGAGCGCGTCGGGGAACAGGTCGCCGTCCGGGCGGTACCACTCGGTGAGGGAGTTGACCGTGCCGAACAGCAGCCGGCTGGTCACCGCGGGGTCGACGTCGGGGCGCACGCTGCCCTCCTCCTCGCACCGGCGCACCAGATCGGTGACGACCCGGTCGAACTCCCGCCGGCGCCGCAGCGCCTCGGACTCGACGGGGGAGTTGCCGCGCACCCGCAGCAGCAGGGTGACGAACGGCAGCTGCGCGGTCAGCACCCGCACCGACCCGCGGACGACGTGCTCCAGCCGGTCGATCGCCGGCCCGGTCACCGCGCCGGGCTCGGTGAGGACGGCGGACAGCTCGTCCAGCGCCCGGTCCAGCGCCAGCCGCAGCAGCTCCACCTTGCTCGGCACGTGGTGGTAGATCGCGGACTTCGTGATCCCCAGCCGGGCGGCCAGCTCGTCCATGCTCGTGGCCTCGTAGCCGCGCTCGTTGAACACGGCGACGGCGACCTGCAGCAGCGAGTCCAGCGAGTGGCCGGGGCGGCCGCGGCGCGCGGTGGCGGGAATGCTCACGATGCCACCGGTCCGCTCCCGCGGGGCGCCCGGTCCCGGTGGTCGAACAGCCGCTGGAGCTTGCCCATCGATCGGGCCAGCGTCTCGGGGTCGACGACGTCCACCTCGACGGTGGTGCCCACGGTGTCCTTGACCGCCGTGGCCACCTCGGCCGCCGCGGAGGCGCGGCGCTCGGGCGGGCAGTCCGGGCGGGCCTCGACGTGCACGGTCAGGTGGTCCATCCGGCCCCGGGTGGTCAGCTCCAGGGAGAAGTGCGGCGAGAGCCCCGGGGTGAGCAGCACGACCTCCTCGATCTGGGTGGGGAAGAGGTTGACCCCGCGCAGGATGATCATGTCGTCGGTGCGGCCGGTGATCTTCTCCATCCGGCGCATGCCGGGGCGGGCCGTGCCCGGCAGCAGCCGGGTCAGGTCACGGGTGCGGTAGCGGATGACCGGCATCGCCTGCTTGGTCAGCGAGGTGAACAGCAGCTCGCCCTGCTCGCCCTCGGGCAGCACCTGGGTGGTCAGCGGGTCGACGACCTCGGGGTAGAAGTGGTCCTCCCAGACGTGCAGCCCGTCCTTGGTCTCGACGCACTCCTGGGCGACGCCGGGGCCCATGACCTCCGACAGCCCGTAGATGTCGACCGCGTCGATGTCCAGGCGCTCCTCCATCTCCTGGCGCATCTGCTCGGTCCACGGCTCGGCCCCGAAGATCCCGATCTGCAGGGAGCTCGCCCGCGGGTCCAGGCCCTGCTTCTCGAACTCGTCGATGACGGCGAGCATGTAGCTGGGCGTGACCATGATGATCCGCGGCCCGAAGTCGGAGATCAGCTGCACCTGGCGGGGCGTCATCCCCCCGGACACCGGGACGACGGTGCAGCCCAGCGCCTCGGCCCCGTAGTGGGCGCCCAGGCCACCGGTGAACAGCCCGTAGCCGTAGGCGTTGTGCAGCACGTCGCCGCCCCGCCCACCGGCGGCCCGGATGGAACGGGCCATCACCGTGGCCCAGGTGGCGATGTCGCCCTCGGTGTAGCCGACCACGGTGGGCCGGCCGGTGGTGCCGGAGGAGGCGTGCACCCGGCGCACCTGCTCGCGGGGGACGGCGAACATGCCGAACGGGTAGTTGTCCCGCAGGTCGGCCTTCGAGGTGGTCGGGAACCTCGTCAGGTCGGCCAGTTCGCGGCAGTCGTCGGGGTGGACGCCGGCGGCGTCGAAGGCCCTCCGGTAGTGCGGGACGTGCGCGTAGGCATACCGCAGCGTCTCCTGCAGCCGGGTGAGCTGCAGGGCCCGCAGCTCGTCGACGCCCATCCGCTCGGCGGGGTCCAGCAGCGCCGGGTCGGGGGCCGAGCCCAGCCGTCGGGTGCCCTGGGTGATGGTCATGGTCGAGCCCTCCGTCGTCCGCACGTCGTCCGCCGGTGACTGAGCCCGAGCAATACCGACCGGATGGTCGGTAATCAACCCGCGTTCGCCGTCGGCTGTCAAGCGCCGCTTGTGCGGCACCTCCGGGTGCTGCACACTGATTACCGACCGCTTGGTCAGTAATTAACGGACCCGAGGGGGACCCGATGTCGGCGCCCACGCTGGACCGCCCGGCCGCACCCGACGAAGCGGCACTGCAGGCGCACTTCGACGCGGTGATCGCCGCCGGGCACCGGATCGAACCGCGCGACTGGATGCCCGAGGGCTACCGCCAGGGGCTGATCCGGCAGATCGCGCAGCACGCCCACTCGGAGATCATCGGCATGCAGCCCGAGGGTGACTGGCTGCTGGCCGCCCCGAGCCTGCGGCGCAAGGCGATCCTGCTGGCCAAGGTGCAGGACGAGGCCGGTCACGGCATGTACCTCTACTCGGCCGCGGAGACCCTCGGCGCCGACCGGGCCGACCTCACCGACAAGCTGATCGAGCGCAGGCAGAAGTACAGCTCGATCTTCAACTACCCGACGCTGACCTACGCCGACGTCGGCGTGATCGGCTGGCTGGTCGACGGTGCGGCCATCTGCAACCAGGTGCCGCTGTGCCGCAGCTCCTACGGGCCCTACGCGCGGGCGATGATCCGGGTCTGCAAGGAGGAGTCCTTCCACCAGCGGCAGGGCTACGAGCTGCTGATGACGATGATGGCCGGCAGCGACGCGCAGCGGGCCATGGTGGCCGACGCCGTCGACCGGTGGTGGTGGCCCTCGCTGATGATGTTCGGCCCGCCGGACGACGACAGCCCCAACTCGGCGCAGTCGATGAGGTGGGGCGTGAAGCGGCACAGCAACGACGAGCTGCGGCAGCGCTTCGTGGACATGACCGTGCCGCAGGCCGCCGTCCTCGGGGTGACGCTGCCCGACCCGGAACTCGCGCTGGATCCGGCGACCGGCCGGTACCGGTTCGGGCCGATCGACTGGTCCGAGCTCAAGGCGGTCATCGCCGGCAACGGGCCGTGCAACGCCGAACGGATCGCCCGCCGCCGCGCCGCGCGGGACGACAACGCCTGGGTGACCGAGGCGGCGACGGCCTACGCCTCCAAGCACGCCGCATGAGCACCGACCTCACCGCCGAGGGTGGGCACGGCGCCGTCCCGACCGGGCCCGAGGTGCCGGTCGAGCCGAAGGCCTCGACGGCCCGGCGCGACTGGCCGCTGTACGAGGTGTTCGTGCGCGGCAAGCGCGGACTGAACCACGTGCACGTGGGCTCGCTGCACGCCCCGGACGACGAGATGGCGGTGCACGCCGCCCGCGACCTCTACACCCGGCGCAACGAGGGCGTGAGCATCTGGGTGGTCCGGTCCGCCGACATCACCGCCTCCAGCCCGGACGAGAAGGACCCGATGTTCGCCCCCAACGGCGACAAGGTCTACCGCCACCCGACGTTCTACGAGATCCCCGAGAACGTCCCCCACATGTGAGAAAGGACCCCCTCCCCGAGCCCTTCGCAGGCTCAGGGCACGCCAGGAGGGGGCCATGGTCAACCGTCACCGAGGCAAGGAGCGTTCTCGTGGGGCACGAGGAGACCGTCTACGACGCGCTCGACCACGCCCACGGCGGCGAGGGGCAGTGGGCCTTCGGCACCGGCTTCGACGACCCGCTGGCCGGGGTCGACACGACCGTGCCCGAGGGCATCGACCCGGCCGACCTGGGCGCGTACTGCCTCATGCTCGGCGACGACGCCCTCGTCCTGTGCCAGCGGCTCACGCAGTGGGTGACCAACGCCCCCGAGCTCGAGGAGGAGGTCGCGCTGGCCAACTGCGGGCTGGACCTGCTGGGTCAGGCCCGGCTGCTGCTGGCCCGGGCCGGCTCGGTCGGCGTCCTCGGCCGGTCGCGGACGCTGGCCACCGACCCCGTCCCGGACGAGGACGCGCTGGCCTACTTCCGCGATCCCGACGAGTTCCGCAGTTCCTGGCTGGTGGCGGCGCCGAACGGGGACTTCGGGCAGACCGTCGTCCGGCTGCTGGCCGCCTCGGCCTGGCGGTTGGCGCTGTTCGCCCGGCTGCGGGAGTCCCGTGACCCGGTGCTCGCCGCCATCGCCGCCAAGGGCGTGCCCGAGCTGACCTACCACCGCGACCACGCCGCCCGCTGGGTGCTGCGGTTGGGCGACGGGACGGCGGAGTCGCACCGCCGCGCGCAGGCGGGCGTGGACACGGTCTGGCCGCTGCTGGCCGACCTGTTCACCGCCACCGACGTGGAGGCCCGGCTGGCCGCCACCGGCGTGGCCGTGGACCCCGCCCAGCTGCGCGACGAGGTCCGCGGCGTGCTGACCCTGGTGCTGGAGCGGGCCACGCTGACCGTGCCCGCGTGGCCGGCCGAGCAGCCCAGCCGGGGCCGGGCGGGAGAGCCCGGCCCGGAGCTGACCGCGCTGCTGGCCGACCTGCAGGGCCTGGCCCGCGCGCACCCGGACGCCGTCTGGTGACCGCCGTGCTGCCCGACGCGCGGACGGTGGCGGAGACCGTCACCGATCCCGAGCTGCCGATGCTGACGCTGGCCGACCTCGGGGTGCTGCGTGACGTCCGGGTCGAGGGCGGCACCGTCGTGGTCGAGATCACCCCGACCTACTCCGGCTGCCCGGCGATGGGCGTGATGCGCGCGGACCTGGTGCACGCCCTGCACCGGGCCGGCTTCGCCGACGTCGATGTGCGCACCGTGCTGTCGCCGGCCTGGAGCACCGACTGGATCAGCGAGCAGGGCCGTCGCAAGCTGGCCGCCGGCGGCATCGCCCCGCCCGGGGACGCCCCGGTCCGGCCCGCCGGCCCCGTCCCGCTCTCGCTGGGCCCGACCCGGCGGACAGCGTCCTGCCCGGTGTGCGGGTCGCCGGACACCGAGGAGCTGAGTGAGTTCAGCGGCACCGCGTGCAAGGCGCTGCGCCGCTGCCGCTCGTGTCGGGAACCGTTCGAGCACGTGAAGGAGATCTGACCCGGTGACCGCCAGCACCCGCCGCCGTCCCCGGTTCCACCCGCTGACGGTGGCCGCGGTCGAGCCGCTCACCGACGACGCCGTGGCGGTCACCTTCGAGGTGCCCGCCGAGCTGGCCGAGGACTACGCGTTCGCCCCGGGTCAGGCGCTCACGCTGCGGCGGGTGGACGGCGGCCGTGACGAGCGCCGCTCCTACTCCATCTGTGCGCCGGTCGGCTCGGCCCCGCGGGTGGGCGTCCGCGAGGTGCCGGGCGGCTTCTTCTCCGCCTGGCTGGTGCACGACGTCCGGCCCGGCCAGCAGATCGAGGTGCTGCCGCCGTCGGGAACCTTCACCGCCGACCTGTCCACCCCCGGCGACCATGTCTTCGTCGTGGCCGGGTCGGGGATCACGCCGGTGCTGTCGCTGGCCGGCACGGTGCTGCGCGACGGGGGGTCGACGGTGACCGTCTTCTACGGCAACCGCCGCACCAGCACCGTCATGTTCGCCGACGAGCTGGCCGACCTCAAGGACCGCTACGGCCCCCGGCTGCAGCTGGTGCACGTGCTCTCGCGGGAGCCGCGGGACGCCGAGCTGACCTCCGGCCGGCTGGACGGCGACCGGCTGCGCACCCTGGTCGGGGCGTTCACCGACGCCGGGCGCGTCGACCACTGGTGGCTGTGCGGACCCCACGGGATGGTCACCGACGCCCGCGCGCTGCTGGCCGAGCTCGGCGTGCCGGCCGACCGGGTGCACCAGGAGCTCTTCTACGTCGACGACGTGCCGCCCGAGCCGGTGCGTGGCGACGAGGAGGTCGTCGAGGGCCCCAGCGCGCAGGTGACCATCGTGCTCGACGGCCGCTCCACGACCCTGGCCCTGCCGCGCGACGTGCCGGTGCTGGACGCCGCGCAGCAGGTGCGCAGCGACCTGCCCTTCGCCTGCAAGGGCGGGGTGTGCGGCACCTGCCGGGCCCGGGTCACCGACGGGGAGGTGCAGATGCGTCGCAACTACGCCCTCGACCCGGCCGAGGTGGCCGCCGGCTACGTGCTCACCTGCCAGTCGCTGCCCCGGTCGGACGCGGTGACGGTCGACTTCGACGCCTGACGGCCGCGGGCGAGCGTGTCCTGCGCGTCGAGGTGCGCGACGGCGTGGCGAGGCTGACGCTCGACTCCCTTGCCAACCGCAACGCGCTGTCCCGCCCGATGCGCGCACAGCTGCGCGCGGCGCTGACCGGGGCGCTCGCAGACGACAGGGTGCGGGTGGTCGTGCTCGACCACACCGGCCGGGTCTTCTGCTCGGGGATGGACCTCACCGAGGCCGCAGGTGGCGCGCCCGAGGACCAGGGCGTCAACGAGTTCCCGGACTTGCTGGAGCTGGTCTGGAACGCATCCAAGCCCGTGCTCGCGGCAGTCCGCGGACCCGCGCGCTGGTGGCGTCGGCCTGCTGGCGGCCTGCGACGCGGTGGTGGCCGCGGAGCCGGCGACGTTCGCGTTCACCGAGGTGCGCATCGGCGTCGTCCCGGCCGTGATCTCCGCCGTCGTGCTGCCGCGGATGCTGCCCAACGTGGCCCACCGGCTCATGCTGACCGGCGAGGTGTTCAACGCCCGCACGGCGCTGGCCGGCGGACTGGTCGACCTGCTGGCAGACGCAGACGAGGTGGACGACCGGGTGGCCGAGGAGGTCACCGCGCTGGCCGCTGGCGGACCGCAGGCGCTCGCTGCGACCAAGGTGCTGCTGCGCTCCCGGAACGACCCGCTGGCCGAGCGCTTCCCCGACCTGCTGGCGCTCTCGGCCCGGTTCTTCACCGCCGAGGAGGGGCAGGAGGGCATCGCCGCCTTCCGGGAGAAGCGGCCGGCCCGCTGGGTGCCCGCGTGAAGCCGCTGCTCGTCGGCGAGACTGCCACGCTCGAGGTGGTGGTGA
>JAOPWG010000514.1 GCA_025965775.1 Modestobacter sp.
GTGGTCGGTGCCCTGCCGCCGGGCGGCCTCCCGGGCGAGCTCGGCGGCGGCGTCGGCCGCGTCCTCCCGGCCGCAGCGCCACTCCGCCTCCGCCAGGAACACCGCCGCGGCCGGGAGGTAGAGCAGCCGCTCGCCCCGGCGCATGCCCTGGACGGCGGCGCGCAGCTGGCCCGCTGCCTCCGTCGCCCGGCCGGCGCCGAGCGCGGCCAGCCCGGTGAGCATGGCGCGCTGCTCGACCTGGAAGGCGTAGCGCCGGCCGACCGGATGCCCGGCGAGCTGCCGGAGGACCTCCTGGCTGGCCACCGGGTCGCCGTGCAGCCGGAGCTCGAACTCGGCCTCGATCAGCAGGCTGTAGGTCTCGAACATCAGCGAGCCGGTCGCGGCGATCCGGCGCCGCCCTTCGTAGAGCAGCCGCCAGGCCTCCGCGTGGTCACCCACCTCGGCCATCAGCCGCGGTCCCAGCAGGCCGGGCAGCCACACGCTCTGGTCGGAGGCGTCGACCAGCCGGTGGTAGAGCTCGAAGGCGCGCTCGGTGTGGCCGGTGGTCAGCAGAGCGCTGACCAGCCAGGACTCGGCGGCCTTGGCCGCCCACGGCGACTGCGGGGCGGAGGTGAGGGAGCTCAGCCGGCCCAGGTCGAAGTGGGTGCGCAGCACGAGGGCGTCCATCGGTCCCCCGCTCAGCGCCCCGAGCGAGGGGCGGTCCCGCGCTGCCGGCTCGTCGCGCACCACGGCCATCGAGTACCGGGCGGCGTCGACGTCCGGACCGGGCGGGGCGACGTCGAGCACCGCGTCGATGTCCTCGACCCGGCCGGCGTGCAGGTAGCACCAGGCCATCAGCCCAGCCGCCCGTCCGGACGACGCGGCGACGGTCAGCCGCTGGCCCACCTGCTCGAGCCGGTCGGCCAGCGCCACCCCGGCGGCGAAGTCCTCACGCACCACGGCCAGCATGAGCTCGGCGGCGGCCAGCGAGACGTCGTCGGGCCGGCGGACCGGGGCCAGCGCGGCCAGCCACTTCTCGGCGAGGCCGAAGTCGGTGCGCTCGATGACACGCTCGAGCACCGGGTGCACGACCTCCAGGGCCTCGGCCAGGCAGCCGGCACCGAGGAACTCCTCCACGGCCTCCTCGTCGTGGTCCTCCCGGGACAGCAGCCGGGCGTGGGCACGGTGCAGCGCCCGTTGCTCGGCCTCCGGCCAGCGGTCGAGCCGTCGCAGCAGGAACTCCCTGAAGCGCGGGTGGGCCCGCATGACCGTCCCGCCCTGGTGCCAGCTCACCGGCAGCCGCTGACGGCACAGCGAGTGCAGCCGAGCCGCGGCGTCGGACAGGCCGAGCGCCTCGGCCGCCGCGGCGGTGACCTCGGGCAGCACCGCGGTGCGGATCAGGAAGTCGCCGTCGGCCGGGCTGAGCTGGCCGAGGATCTCGGTGGCCAGATAGCCGTGCAGCGGGTCGGCCTCGCCGCCCAGGCCGATGACGTGCTCCGGGGCGCGCCAGGCCTCGAAGAGGACCCCCGTCATCCAGCCGCCGGTCTCCACGATCGCGTCGACCGGGTCCACGTCGGCCCGCCCGGCGGCCGCCAGGGCGTCGGTCGCCTCGTCCACGGTCAGCGCCAGGTCCTCCTCACCGACCGCGCCCACCCAGGGGAACGCCCCGACGCTGGTGGGGAAGGAGAGCTCGGCCCGACTGGCGATGACCAGGCGGGCCGCCGCGGGGAGGTAGCGGGCGAAGGCCGCCAGCACCTCGAGCGCCTCGGGGGCGGCGGCCAGGCGCTCGGCGTCGTCGAGGACCACCAGCAGCGGCCGGTCCCCCACCGCCTCGGCCAACAGCCCGGCAACCTCCGCGTGCGGCAACTGTGCAGCCAGCGCCGAGGACGCCACTCCGGCGACCTCGGGCACCTGGAGCGCGAGCGCGGCCTCCAGGTAGACGAGCAACCGGCCGGTGGCGACGTCCGTGGCGTCCAGGTCGAGCCAGACCAGCGGTCGCTGCAACCGGGCGGCCGCCTGCACCAGCGCGGTGGTCTTGCCGGCCCCGGCCGAGGCGTAGACGACGACCAGCCGGTGCTGGTCGAGCAACCCGGCGAGCAGGGTCTCCAGCCGGCGGCGGGGCACGACGGAGTCCGGCAGTGGTGGGGGCACGATCTTGCGGCGGATGATCCACGACGGTCGCTGCGCGGTCTCGGAGGACGCCGGCCGCCGGGCAGGGGCGATGTCCTCGGTGGGGCCAGTGCTCGCCACGGTCGTCCTCCTCACCGTCCCGGTCCGCGGCCGCCGGCCGTCGACGCCACCGCGCTCGCGGGGCGACGAGAGTATGCGGGCGCCGTGTGCCGACGAGCGCACGCCGGACCGTGCTCAATCCGGGGAGGCCCCCGGGCCGGTGAGGAACTCCTCGAGCAGCGCGTTCAGCTCCCCGGGGCGCTCGAAGCACGACAGGTGGCCCGCGGCCGGGATGGTCCGCAGGGTGGCCCCGGGGACGAGGCCGGCGACCGTGCTGTTGTACCGGGGCAGCGTGATGAGGTCCTCGTCCCCGTGCACGACCAGGGTGCGGCAGGAGATGGAGCCCAGCCGGTCCCGGGTCTCGTGGGCGAGGTCGGCGCGGAAGTGCCCTGCCGTCCCGGTCAGATTGCTCGACATGTGTGCCTTCAGCAGTCGCTCGACCTCGGCCTGCCGCTCCGGCTCGGTGTCGAAGAGCGTGGGTGAGGACATCCAGAAGCCGAACTGCCCGTAGACGTCCAGCGGGCCGTTCTCCAGGGCGTAGAGGCGGGACTCGAAATGGCGGCGGATGTGGTGCTCGGTGCTGGTGGAGGACCACGTGGCCACCAGCACCAGCCCGGCGACGAGATCGGGGCGGGCCAGCGCGAGCTCCTGCGCCACCGCCGACCCCAGGCTCAGCCCCACCACCGTGGCCGGCCCGACGCCGAGGGTGTCCAGCCACCGCGCGACGTCGTCGGCGAGGTCGACCACGGTGAACTCCCCGCTGCCTCCCCGGGTCTCACCGCTGCCGCGCAGGTCGAGGGTCAGGCAGCGGAAGCGGTCGGCCAGGTGCGCCACCTGCAGCTGCCAGCTGGAGCCGCGCAGCCCGGTGCCGGGGAGGAAGACGACCGGCGCACCGGCGCCCGACTCCTCGTAGTAGAGGTCGAGGTCGCCGCAGGAGGTGCGAGGCACGGCTCAGCCCTCCCCGGCCGCGACGAAGGTGTGCCGCAACTCGCCGATGCCGGTGACCGAGCTGACCAGCTCGTCGCCGGCCGCCAGGTAGCGGGGTGGGGTGGAGCCCATGCCGACGCCCGGCGGGGTGCCGGTGAAGACGACGTCCCCGGGCAGCAAGGGGACGACCGCCGAGAGGTGCTCCAGGATCGCCGGCACACCGAACAGCAGACGGCTGGTGCGTCCGGACTGGACGACCTCCCCGTTCACCGAGCAGGACAGCTCGAGGTCGTCGGGATCGTCGAACTCGTCGGGGGTCACCAGCCAGGGTCCCACCGGGCCGAAGCGTGGGAAGGACTTCGCCAGGCTGAACTGTGGAGCGGGCCCGGCCAGCTGCGAGGCGCGTTCGGAGAGGTCCTGACCCACCGCGAGGCCGGCCACGTGGGACCAGGCCCGTGCGGCCGGGACCCGTTCCGCGCGGTGCCCTATCACGGCCACCAGCTCGACCTCCCAGTCCGTGTGTCCCCCGGCGGGCAGGACGACCTCGCCGTACGGGCCGGTGATGCAGGCGGGGAACTTGGTGAAGACCGGTGGCGCGGTGTCCGGGGTCTCGAAGCCGGCCTCCCTCGCGTGCTCGGCGTAGTTCAGGCCGATCGCGAAGACCTGGGCGGGCCGGGGCGCCGGGGACCCCAACGCGGCCGGATCGAAGAGCTCACCGGGCAGGTCCGGCGCCGACGCCGCCCAGGAACGGAACTCCGCCCACCGTTCGTAGACGCGCTGCGGGTCGGCGTCGAACCGGCCGTCGCTGGCCTTCGCCACGTCGATCGCCCGGTTCCCGTCCAGGAGTACGAGCCGGTCGTCCAGGTTCGCGATGCGCATCGGCGCATGGTCGTGGGGGCGGCGTGAGAGATGGCGAAAGACCCGGGCGCGGGCCCCCGGAGTGCAGGGATGACCCGGCGGGGGTAGGGCGACCGGGGAGGGGCGCGCCGGTCTCCGCGCAGGGAGGACAGTGGGCACGCTGGGCAAGCGGCCGAGGACAGGACGTGAGATGGCGACGAGCGACGACGAGCGCGATGCCGACGAGGTGGCGGTGACCGAGGGTGCCGCGGCCGCGGCCGATCTCACCCGACCACCGGGCCTGGACCGCGAACGCATCGTGCGCGCCGCGATCGAGTTCATCGACGAGCACGGTCTGGCATCGCTGACCATGCGCCGGCTGGGCGCCCAGCTCGGCGTGGAGGCCATGGCGCTCTACCGGTACGTCCCGGGCCGCGAGGACCTCCTCGACGGCGTCGTGGAGAGCGTGGTCGGCGGTGTGTTCGCCCGCGACGACGTCCCACTGGACGGGCACTCCGGCTGGCAGGACTACCTCATGCGGTTGGCGCACCGCTTCCGCCGGCTGGCGCTGGCCCACCCGGCGGTCTTCCCGCTGGTGGCCAGCCGGCCGCCGGCGGCTCCCTGGATCCGCCCGCCCCTGCGCAGCCTGCAGATCGTGGAGTCGTTCCTGGCGACGATGCAGGACAGCGGCTTCTCCGACCAGGCCGCAGTGGCCGCCTACCGGGCGTACTCCAGCTTCCTGCTCGGCCACCTGCTGCTGGAGGTCACCCAGAAGGGCGCCCAGGTGAGCCTGCTCGACCTGTCCGAGGGCGACGAGGACGCGCAGCGGGCCACCGACCTGGACCGCTACCCGCACCTGCTCAAGCTCGAGCCATTGCTGTCCCAGGAGAAGTCGGCGGCGGAGTTCGAAGAGTCGCTGGAGAACCTGCTGGACCGGCTGACCCAGGTCCTGCACGAGTCGAAGAACTCCGAGGACGGCTCCGTCATGGACCTGTGAGGTTCCTTTTTACGCCGTAAACAACGACGTCAACGAGCTGCCCGCGAGTGTTCCGGGAAATGTCTTCGCCGCGCAGTTTACGGCGTAAACGCGCGGGCACCCTGCTGTGTGGTGACGGACCGCGCACCACCACGGTCCGTCCCCCGACAGCCGACCCAGCCCGGAGGACACCCACATGATCAGCACCCAGGACGTCAACCGCATCATCGGCACCAACGCCGTCGACAGCGACGGCAGCAAGCTCGGCAAGATCGGGCAGGTCTACCTCGACGACCAGACCGGGCGCCCGGAGTGGGCCACGGTCAGCACCGGCCTGTTCGGCACCCAGGAGTCCTTCGTACCCCTCGCCGAGGCCGAGATCTCCGGCGACAGCCTGCGTGTCCCCTACGACAAGTCACGCGTCAAGGACGCCCCCCGCGTCGACACCGAGCAGGGCCACCTCTCCCCCGACGAGGAGGCCGAGCTCTACCGCTACTACGGCGTGACCACCGGCGACGCCGGCCAGGCCG
>JAOPWG010000001.1 GCA_025965775.1 Modestobacter sp.
AGGCCCGATATTCCATGGCAAAAATCAAAGTAGCCAACCCCGTCGTCGAACTCGATGGCGATGAGATGACACGCATCATATGGCAGTACATCAAGGACAAATTAATCCATCCTTTCCTTGATATCGACCTGCAGTATTACGATCTGGGCATGGAATACCGCGACAAGACCGACGATCAGGTCACGGTCGACGCAGCCAACGCGATCAAGAAGGTCGGCGTCGGCGTCAAGTGCGCCACCATCACGCCGGACGAAGCGCGCGTGAAGGAGTTCGGCCTCAAGCAGATGTGGAAGTCGCCGAACGGCACCATCCGCAACATCCTCGGCGGCGTGATCTTCCGCGAGCCGATCATCTGCAAGAACGTGCCGCGCCTCGTCCCCGGCTGGACCAAGCCGATCATCATCGGCCGCCACGCTTTCGGTGATCAGTACCGCGCGACCGATTTCAAGTTCCCCGGCAAAGGCACGCTGACCATGAAGTTCGTCGGCGACGACGGTCAGGTGATCGAGCGCGAAGTGTTCCAGTCGCCCGGCGCCGGCGTCGCGCTTGCGATGTACAACCTCGACGATTCGATCCGCGATTTCGCCCGCGCCTCGCTGAACTACGGCCTGTCGCGCGGCGTGCCGGTGTATCTGTCGACCAAGAACACCATCCTCAAGGTCTATGACGGCCGCTTCAAGGACATCTTCCAGGAAGTTTTCGACGCCGAGTTCAAGACCAAGTTCGAAGCCGCCAAGATCACCTACGAGCATCGCCTGATCGACGACATGGTCGCCGCGGCGATGAAGTGGTCCGGTGGCTACGTCTGGGCCTGCAAGAACTACGACGGTGACGTGCAGTCCGACACCGTGGCACAGGGCTTCGGC
Organism: Modestobacter sp.; assembly: GCA_025965775.1. Taxonomy (GTDB): domain Bacteria; phylum Actinomycetota; class Actinomycetes; order Mycobacteriales; family Geodermatophilaceae; genus Modestobacter. The sequence continues at coordinate 867 of JAOPWG010000001.1, forward strand.
TCGCTGGGCCTGATGACCTCCGTGCTGTCCACCCCGGACGGCCGTACGGTCGAGGCCGAGGCCGCGCACGGCACGGTCACCCGGCACTACCGCCAGCACCAGCAGGGCAAGGACACCTCGACCAACCCGATCGCGTCGATCTTCGCCTGGACGCGGGGCCTGGCCCACCGCGGCAAGCTGGACAACACCCCCGAGGTGACCCGCTTCGCCGAGACGTTGGAGAAGGTCTGCATCGACACCGTCGAGAGCGGTCAGATGACGAAGGACCTGGCACTGCTGATCTCGAAGGACAGCCCGTGGCTGACCACCCAGGACTTCCTGGCGGCCATCGACACGAACCTGCAGAAGGCCATGGCCTGAGCAGTGGGCTGACGCCCGGCTCCACCCGGAACGGCCCCCTCGACCATCTGGTCGAGGGGGCCGTTCGGCGTTCCTGGGTCAGACGCCGAACATCTGGGTCCACCACGGCCCGCCGCTGCCGGCGGCGACGCCCAGGCCCATCGTCCGGTAGGAGCAGTCCAGGATGTTCCGCCGGTGGCCGGGGCTGTTCAGCCAGGAGCTCACCACCGCGGCGGCGTCGCGCTGACCCCGCGCGATGTTCTCCGCCCGGGCGTTGGTCGCGCCCGCCGCGTCCGCCCGGTCGAACGGGCCGAGCCCGTCGGGGTTGCCGTGGCCGAAGAAGCCGCGATCCCGCATGTCGGTGCTGTGGGCGCGGGCGACGCCGGTCAGCCGGGCGTCGGCGGACACCGCGCCGCAACCGGCGGCGGCACGCGCCTGGTTCACCAGCGCCAGCACCTGCGCTTCCTCACCACTGGCCGGCGCCAGGGGCGGCACCGGGACCGGGGCCGGTACCGGAGCGGGGGCGGGGGCTGGCTTCGGCGCCGGGGCGGGGGTCGGGGCCGGAGCGGGGGCGGCCTTCGGCGACGGCTTCGGTGTGGAAGCCGCGGGCGTCGGGACGGGAGCGGGGACCGAGGTCCCCGCGGGGACGTCCGGGATTGGCGTGGTGACGGCGGTCGAGGTGGGGACCCCGGTCTCGACCGCGGGCGCTGCGGCGGCCGACGGCGGGACGGTGGAGGTCGCCGTGGACGACCTCCCGTCCGACCGATGGGAGCTGTCAGCGGACGGGTGGAGCCGGTCGACCGACGCGCCGGCCCGTCCGGAGGCGGTGTCGGCCAGGATCGGGCCGACCGGTCCGGCCAGCAGTGGTACGGCCGCCGCGACGGCCAGCAGCGAGGCGAGCACGAGCATCGGCGCCCACAGCGGGCGGCGGGATCGGGTCAGCGCCTGGCGGAGGCGGGCTGCCCGACTGCGGAGCCTCGTGGCGAGGGCGGAGGGCGGCGGGGTGGGGCGGTGGCGCACAGGCACGTCCTCAAAAAATCACGAATCGTTACCTGGGCGAGACTAACTGTGAGCGCACAGTGACAGGCGGTTGGTGGGAAAGCCCGAGGTGTGATCGGTCTCCAACGCCGGAGCGCGGCGGACCCCCGTGCGGCTATTACCGTGGTGTGCCTCGGGATCGTCCCGTCGACACCCCCATCCAGGAGGAATCCGCCGCCGGTGAGCGACGTATGGCTCAACATCGTCATGGTCATCGCCTTCGTGCTGATCGGAGGCGCCTTCTCCGGCGCCGAGATCGCCCTGGTGTCCCTCCGCGAGTCGCAGGTCCGTTCGCTGGCCGAGTCCGGTGGCCGCCGGGGCAAGGCGCTGAGCAGGTTGCTCGGTGAGCCCAACCGCTTCCTGGCCGCCGTCCAGGTCGGTGTCACGCTGGCCGGCTTCTTCTCTGCCGCCTTCGGTGCCAGCACGCTGTCCGGTCCCCTGGGCGACTGGCTGGTCGGCCGGGGACTGCAGCCCGGCCTGGCCGAGCCGCTGGCCTTCATCGGGGTCACCATCGCGATCAGCTACCTGTCCCTGGTGGTCGGCGAGCTGACCCCCAAGCGGCTGGCCCTGCAGCGGGCGGAGGGCTTCTCGCTGCTGGTGGCCGCGCCGCTCAACGGCATCGCCACCGCGTTCCGCCCGATCATCTGGCTGCTGTCGCGCTCGACCGACCTGCTGGTCCGGCTGCTCGGCGGTGACCCCAAGGCCAGCGGCGAGGCGATCGGCCAGGAGGAGCTGCGTGACCTGGTCGCCGCGCACGAATCGCTGACCAGCGACGAGCGCCGGCTCATCGACGACGTGTTCCGTGCCGGTGACCGCGAGGTCCGTGAGGTCATGACGCCGCGCACCGAGGTCGACTTCCTGGACGCGTCCATGACCGCCAGCCGGGCGGCCAAGCAGGTCGCGGACTCCAGCTGGTCGCGTTACCCCGTCGTCGGCCGCAGCCAGGACGACGTCGTGGGCTTCGTGCACGTTCGCGACCTGTTCCTGCCCAACCACCCCGCCGGGCGCGCGGCCACGGTCGGCGACCTGGCCCGTGAGGTGAAGCAGCTGCCCGGCACCGCCGGGGTGCTCACCGCCCTGTCGGAGATGCGCAAGGAGAACCAGCACTTCGCGATCGTCGTCGACGAGTACGGGGGCACCGACGGCATCGTCACCCTCGAGGACCTCATCGAGGAGGTCATCGGCGAGATCTACGACGAGTACGACGAGGAGGTCGCGCCGCAGACGGCGAACCCGGCCGGTGGGCCGCGAGAGGTCGACGGCCTGCTCAACCTCGACGACTTCGCCGATGCGACCGGCCTGCAGCTGCCCGACGGTCCGTACGAGACCGTCGCCGGGTACGTGCTCGCCGCCCTGGGGCACCTGCCGGTCGTCGGGGACTCGGTGACCGTGGAGGGGCGGGAACTGACCGTGCTGGAGCTCGATGGCCGGCGGATCGCCCGGCTCTCGGTGTCACCGGCGCCCCGGACCGACGCCGACGCCGACGACGTCGCCGCGGAGTCCGCCCCCAGCTGAGCCGGGGGCGGCGGGGCCTCAGCCCAGGGTGCTGCGCCGCTGCGCGAACTCCCAGGCGTCGGCCACGATCCCGGTCAGGTCGGTGTGCTGGGGCACCCAGCCGAGGTCGGCCCGGATCCGGGCCGAGCTGGCGACCAGCCGAGCAGGGTCACCGGCCCGCCGCGTGCCCACGACGACCGGCACGGGCCGGCCGGTCGCTGCGCGCACGGCCTCGACGACCTCCTGCACCGAGAAGCCGGTGCCGTTGCCCAGGTTGTAGACCCGGTGCTCGCCCGGCGCCGGCGCCGGCAGCGCCAACAAGTGGGCCGCGGCCAGGTCCTGCACGTGCACGTAGTCGCGGATGCAGGTGCCGTCGGGGGTCGGGTAGTCCTCACCGAAGACGGTCATCGCCTCGCGGGTGCCCGCGGCGACCTGCAGTGCGATCGGGATGACGTGGGTCTCCGTGGCGTGCCGCTCGCCGCAGCCGTAGGCGGCCCCGGCGACGTTGAAGTACCGCAGGCTCACCGCCGCGAAGGAGTGCGCGACCGCGTAGGAGGTCAGCATGTGGTCCACGGCGAGCTTGCTGGCGCCGTAGGTGTTCGTCGGCCGGGTCGGTGCGTCCTCGGAGATCGGCACCTCGTCGGGCTCGCCGTAGGTCGCGGCGGTCGAGGAGAACACGATCCGGCGGCAGTCGACGGCGCGCATCGCCTCCAGCAGTGCCAGGGACCCGCCCACGTTGGTGTGCCAGTAGTCCTCCGGCGTCACCTGGCTCGCGCCGACCAGGCTCTTGGCCGCGAAGTGCAGCACCGCCTCGGGCCGGACGTCGGCCAGCACAGGACCGGACTCGTGCAGCGAGGCCCGGACCAGCGTCGCGCCCTCCGGGACGGCGTCGGCGTGGCCGGTCGACAGGTCGTCGAGCACGGTCACCTGATGGCCGGACTCCAGCAGTGCCGCGGTGACTACGCTGCCGATGTAGCCGGCACCGCCGGCGACGAGTACGTGCATGGGATCACCCTAGAGACGTCGCCGTGCCGGTGAGCGGTGCGGCACGGGCAGGAGGAGCAGTCGTGGTCAACGCGCGCCCGGCCGTGGCGGCCCTGCCGGCCTACCGGGCCGGCCGCAACCCGGCAGACCTCGCCCGCGAGATCGGGGTGGAGCGGGCGGTGAAGCTGGCCAGCAACGAGGTCCCCTTTCCGCCGCTGCCCGCCGTGCTGCAGGCGATCCGCGCGACCGCGGCGGAGACCTACCGGTACCCGGACAACGGCGCGACGGTGCTGACCGCCGCGCTGGCGCAGCGGTACGGGGTCGAGCCGGGGCAGGTCGCCACCGGCTGCGGCGCGGTGACCGTCTGCCAGCAGCTGGTCCAGGCCTTCAACGACCCCGGCACCAGCATGGCGTTCGCGTGGCGCTCCTTCGAGATGTACCCGCTGCTGGCCGAGGTCGCCGGGGCCCGCGCCATCCGGGTGCCGCTGGTGCCCGGCGCGCCCGGCGGCGCGGCCGACACGCACGACCTGGAAGGCCTGCTGGCCGCGATCGACGAGACCACCCGGCTGGTCTTCGTGTGCAACCCGAACAACCCCACCGGGACGGCGGTCCGCCGGCCTGAGCTCGAGCGGTTCCTGGACGACGTGCCGGCCGAGACGCTGGTAGTGCTCGACGAGGCCTACCAGGAGTTCGTCACCGACCCCGACGTCCCCGACGGCGTCGAGCTGATGCGGGGGCGGCCGAACGTGGCGGTGCTGCGGACGTTCTCCAAGGCGTGGGGCCTGGCCGGCCTGCGGGTGGGCTACCTGCTG
>JAOPWG010000021.1 GCA_025965775.1 Modestobacter sp.
CGCTCCCCAGACCCAGCTGGCCCGCGTGCTGGTCACCGTGCAGATGATCCTCGGTCTGCTCGCCGTCGGCCTGATCGCGAAGGTCGTGCTCGGTGCCGTGCGCGTGGCCGAGGAACGGAGAGCTCAGGTCCCGCTCGGTGCCGGCGCGCCGGAGGCAGGCGATCCGTGACGCTCAGGCCGGCCGGTTCCCGGCGCGGAGCCGCAAGTGCACCTCCCCGTTTGACCAGCACGGGCAGGAAGTGACCTACCGGAGCCGCCGCGAACCGCACGCACGAGCCCGCCAGGTGCCGCCGGGCAGTCGGCTTTTGGCCCCAAGGAAGCCAACGATCAGCTCGCGGCCTGATCGCTTGGGGCAGGCGCGTCCATGCACTCCGGATGGTTATCGCTCTAGTACTACAGCCGCACTGGGTGATGCGTTCGCGTGTTGCGTAGTGACAGCGGCGGGCTCGGGCCTGGTGTCTGCGTCGCCAGCGCGACCAGTGCAGGACTCGGTGTGGCTCGCGGTCGCGGTGCCAGACCAGGCCGGTGACCAGGCGGCGGATCTCGGGGACCGACAGTTCGGTCAGCTCGCCGCGCAGATCGGGAATCCCCCTTTTTCGCCGTTGGTGGCGGCGCGGGTGACGGTCAGGTAGGCGTGGGCGAGGCAGGCCAGGGTGATGTGCCGGTACCAGGCGTCGTAGCGGCGGACCTGGTAGTGGTCCAGGCCGACTCGCCCTTGGCGGTCTGGAAGGACTCCTCGATCGCCCAGCGGGCACCGGCGACGGCGACCAGGTCGGCCAGCGCCGCCTCCGGCGGGCAGAAGCACAGGTAGGGGGCGAGTTCGCCGTCGGTGCGGCTGCGGCGGACCAGTAGCCAGTATCGGCCGGGCTCGGACAGCAGCCGAATGGGCACCCGCGCCCAGTCGTAGAGGCGCGGTCCCTTCGCGCCGGCGCCGGCCGACAACCGGGTCCAGTCCTGGTCCGGTACGGCGGTTCAGACCGCGTCGGCGCGGCACTGGACCGGCCGGCCGTCGAGAATGGCGAAGACGGACTGGCTCACCGGCACGGCCAGCACGTAGGGCATGCCGCGCTCCTCCAGCGCCAGGCGCATCCCGGAGTGCTGCCCGTAGACCTCATCGGCGGCGACCCAGGGTGGGACGACCGGCTCATCGGGGTCGATCAGCGGCAGCGGACCGCGAAGCGCATCCGGCCGCCCATGTCGTGCACACCGTCCATGTCTGCGCCTCCGGGGGGCAGCGGGGTGGGCGGGCAGGCGGCCGGCAGGCCGCGCGGCGGGCGGGACCTGCCGGCGGGCCCGGTCAGACGGTCCAGGTGTTGAGCTGGAACGCCTTCTCCTTCCACGCGTACAGCGCGGAGTCCAGCACGTCGAGCGGGTTGAACGCCTTGACGCCGTCGATCAGGTCGTCCTCCCGGAAGCCGTACAGGGCGCCCATGGCGAAGCGGCAGGCGTAGACGGAGGCGCCCTCCTTGAGCAAGGTCTTCAGCTGCTCGTTGACCGCCAGGTTCCCGGGGAACCCCTCGGTGCCGACGGTCGGATAGCCGCGGCTGGCCGAGGCCAGCAGGACGCCGGGGCCGTAGAGCACGATGTGCACGTCGAAGCCCTTGCGGACCAGCCGGGTGGACGTCTTGAGGTTGACCAGCGCGACCGAGCCCTCGAACGGGACGCTGTGGATGAAGACGAAGGCCTTCTGCCCCGGCTCGGCCTGGATGTCGGGGAAGACCTTCTCGCTGGTGTCGTAGAGGACGTCGCCCTCCTGCACCTTGGGGATGTCGACGGTCTTGGCGCTCATGTCGGTCCTCCTGGACTCCGTGGCTACCACTTGACAGTTCCTGCCGTGCAGTCGTGCGGGCCGTCAGACGGCCGGGTCCCTCCCGTGCTCGGTCGGGTGCCACGTCCGCCGGTGGCTGCCCGGCAGGGCGCGCATCACGCTCGAGCGCAACGTCCAGGGAAGCCGGTGGTAGAGGGGGACGTAGACCTGTTGCCAGAAGCGGTCGACCCCGTGCGGGGGCAGCGGCGGGGTGGTCCCGTACCGGTCGGCGACCTCGCGCTGCGCGGCGACCAGCAACTGGCGTTCCGACACAGCGCGCAGCCACCGGGCGAAGGCCATCTCACCCCTCCAGCCGGGCGAGGGCGTCCTGCGCGGCCAACGCGATCGGCTCGTTCAGCGCACCGATCGGCGGGGAGTAGACGTTCTCCATGGTCGCCAGGTCGCGCAGCGTGATGCCGGTCCGGACCGCCATGGCCAGGAAGTCGGCCCGTTCCTTGATCCCCTCGCCGCCGACCATCTGGGCGCCGATGAGCCGCAGGGTGCCCGGCTCGGCCAGCAGCTTGACCTTGACCGGCTTCAGGTCGGGGAAGTACCGGGCACGGGAGATGCCCTGCGCCTGCCCCGTCACGAACGGGATGCCCAGGGCCGTCGCCAGGGTCTCGCTGAAGGAGACGCCGCCGATCATCCACTTCCCGGCGACCATCGCCCACGGGACGTACACCGGCTGGTACGCCCGCTGCCCGCCGGCCGCGTTGACCCCGGCGACCTTGCCCTGCGCGTAGGCGTGGCTGCCGGACAGGCCCTGGATGGGCACGTTGCTCACGCCGTGCGGGATCTCGGCACAGTCCCCGGCTGCCCAGACGCCCGGGACGGAGGTCGCCATGGTCTCGTCGACGATGAACCCACCGGCCGTTCCGACGGCAAGCCCGGCGGCGGCGCCGAGCTCGGTCCGCGGTTCCTTGTGCGTACAGACCACGACCAGGTCACAGGCGACATCGCCGCCGGAGGTCGCGACGCCGCGCACACGCCCGGCGTCGTCCCCGAGGATGGCCTCGAGCTTGGTGTTGAAGTGCAGCTGCGCGCCCATCTCCTGCCAGGACTCCTGGACGGGCGCGACGATGTCCGGGTCGGTCGCCATCGCCAGCGCCCACGGGCCGGGATCGACCAGGTGCGTCTGGATCCCGCGGTGGCACAGCGCGGTGACCATCTCCATGCCGAGGGGCCCGGCCTCGAGCACCACGGCGCTGCGGACGCCCTCGAGGACCTCGTGCCACTGCATCGCCTCGCGGATGTTCTTCATGTAGTAGATGCCGGCGAGGTCGTTCCCGGGGACGTCGGGCTTGCCGTACTCCCACCCGGTCGTCACCACGAGGGCGTCGTAGGGCACCGGCGGGCCGTGGCCGACGCGGACGTTCCTGCCGTGGGCGTCGATGGTCTGCACCGCGGTCTGGTAGCGGATGTCGATGCCCTGGTCGGCGTACTGCTGCTTGGTGCCGAGGAACAACCGTTCGAAGTCGGGGATCTCCCCACCGTGCACGTAGGGGATCCCGCAGGGGCTGTAGGCGGCGTCCTCGTACTCGGTGTAGACGACGATCTCGGCGTCCCGATCGGTGCCGCGCGCCGCTCCCGCCGCCCCGATGCCCGCAGCGCCCCCGCCGATGATCACGATGCGCTTGGCCACGAAGGCCTCCTTCGCCGAGCCGGGGCCCGCGGTGTCGTTCAGCATGGGGAACGATGCTCAACGATCCTGGGTATCGCGCCCACTGACGTCAAGGGCCTCCGGTGGCAGGGCTCACAATCGGTCCCGGTCACCTCGACCCGGAGGGCCGACCGATGACCGAGAACCTCAGCCGCCCGCTGGTCCCGACCGAGCCGCGATGAGTGCGGCCGACGGCAGAGACGTGGCCCCGGCCGAGGTCGCTGCGGTGAGGCGGTCGCCACCACGGTCGGTGATCGGGTCGAGCGCGACCGGCCGCACCGGCCGGCGGCCCTCCGACTGGAGCGCGTCGGGGCTGGCCGCCGGGAAGACCGGCGCCGCGCTCAGCACCACGGGGTGCCAGGGCCAGGCGCGCAGACCGGGACCCGCCCGGGGCCAGCGCGTCGCGAGGGCCGTGAGTGTCCGCGCCGGCTCACTGGACGGAGCCCCCTGTCACGCGGCAGCGGCTACGGGTGCCCGGCGTCCACGTCGAGCGACCGGCATCTCGAGCTCGTCCGGCCGCGTGGGCGTCCGGCCGAGGAGAACCTCGCGGTAGAGCGCCTCGTAACCGGCGACCATCGTGTCGGCGTCGAAGCGGGTGGCGACGTGCTCGCGGCAATCCGCCGGTGAGAGCTTGCGGGCTGCCGCGATCGCCGAGGGAAGGTCCGCCGGGTCGTCGCAGAGGACGCCGGTGACTCCGTCGATGACGACTTCGGGCACTGATCCGCGACGCAGCGCGACCACCGGCGTGCCGCACGCCATGGCCTCGATCATCACCATCCCGAAGGGCTCGTCCCACAGGATCGGGAACAGCAACGCGGTGGCCCGGGAAAGCAGATCGCGCTTGGCAGCTGCGTCGGCGGTCCCGAAGATCGTCACATCGGGACCGAGGCGAGGCTCGATCTGCGACCGGAAGTACTCCCGCTCCACGGGCTCGGTGCACTTGCCGGCCACCACGATCGGCAGGCCCACCTCCCGCGCGGCGTCGATCGCCAGGTGCACGCCCTTGTCCGGGTGCAGCCGGCCCAAGAAGAGCACCATCTCGTCCTTGGCCGCGCGGTAGGGGAAGCTCGCCACGTCAACGGCGTTGTGCACGGTGCCCAGCCACGTCAGGTCCGGGGCCGACCTGCGTTGCGCGGCCGAGATGGCCACCAGGTCCACGGTGTCGCCCAGATGCCGGTAGTACTCCCCCGGTTCACCGGTGACCGGGCCGTGCATCGTCACCACGGTCGGAGCCCGGCGGCCACGCGCGAGCAACGGTCCGGCCAGGGTGTGGTCGTGCACGAGGTCGACGTCCAGTCCGTCCAGGGCGCGGGCGACGGCGGCCGTGTGCAGTACTTCGGGCAGCGGTTCCCCGAGCCGGGAGCTCGGCGGCTCGGCGTAGGGAGCCACGAACCGACCGGCCCGGGTCCCGGGACCGCCGGCCCCGAACAGCGTGACCTCATGTCCGCGCCCCACGAGACCGTCCACCAGGTCGGCGCACATGTTCTCGACCCCACCGTAGCCATGAGGGGGGACGGTGAACCACGGCGGCGCCACCATCGCGATCCGCAGGGGCCGGAGGTGCGACGCAAACGTCATGGGGTTCTGTCTGCTGACGTGGCGGGGACGACGGCCGGGCGAGCTCCCCGGATCAGCTGGACACCGGGCGGCAGGCCTCTGGTCTCGACTACGCCTCCGGCCACGGTGACCGCCATCCGAGCGCCGGCGAGGGCGACTCGTTCGATGCCGAGGTCGCCGAGGGCGGCCGGCAGCTCGGGAGCCAGCCAGAGCCGGTTGTCGGGTATGGCGGGGTCGAACCGGAGCAGCGTGCGGAGCAGCAGGAGGGGGCTGGCCGCCGCCCAGGCCTGGGGCGAACAGGAGGTCGGGTACGGGATCGGCGCCTCGAAGTCGGTGCGGTCGAAGCCGCAGAACAGCTCGGGGAGACGTCCGCCGAAGAAGGCGGCCGCCTCGATGAGACTGCCGGCGATGCGCTGCGCGTGCTCCACGTAGCCGTAGCGCATGAGACCGGCTGCGATCAGGGCGTTGTCATGCGGCCAGACGGAGCCGTTGTGATAGCTCATGGGGTTGTAGGCGGCCATGGAACTTGCCAGGGTGCGCACGCCCCAGCCGGTGAACATCTCCGGCGAGAGCAGCTGTTCGGCCACCGCGCCGGCCTTGTCCTCGTCCACGATGCCGGTCCACAGACAGTGCCCCATGTTCGAGGCCAAGCTGTCGATGGGCCGCTTGTCGCGGTCCAGCCCGAGGGCGAACCAGCCCCGGTCAGGGAGCCAGAAATCGCGGTTGAAGGCCACCCGTAAGTCACGCGCTCGCTCCGCCCAGCGCTGTGCCGCGCCGGTGTCGCCGGCCTGCTCGGCCAGCCGGCTCCGGGCGAGGTAGGCCGCGTAGGCATACCCCTGTACCTCGGCAAGGGCGATGGGGGTGTCAGCGATGCGGCCGTCGGCGAAGGTGACCCCGTCGAAGGAGTCCTTCCACCCCTGGTTCCGCAGTCCCCGATCGGTCGCGCGCTCGTACTCGACGAAGCCGTCGCCGTCCCGGTCGCCGTACTGCTCGAGCCAGCCCAGCGCCCGGTCCGCGGCCGGCAGCAACTCCGCTACGTCGGCGTCCTCGGCGCCCCACAGGTCCAGCTCCCCGAGCAGCATCACGAACAGCGGAGTCGAGTCGATGCTGCCGTAGTAGACGGTCCCGCCGCCCAGCGAGGCCGCCGAGTCCATCCCGAAGCGCATCTCATGGAGGATCTTCCCCGGCTCCTGGTCGCTACGAGGCTCCACCTCGGTGCCCTGGAACCGGGCCAGCGTCCGCAACGTCCCCAACGCCAGGCTGGGGTCGAGCAGGAGCGCCATCCACGCGGTCAGCAGTGAGTCGCGACCGAACACGGTCATGAACCACGGCGCGCCGGCGGCGACGGCGACCCGGTCGGGGTGCTCGGAATCGAAGATCCTCAGCGCGCCGAGGTCCTCCTCGGTTCGCTCCAGCAGCGCGGCCAGGCCCCGGTGATCGGTGTGCACCACGGGATTGGCCAGTCGCCATTCCCGCAGGCGCTGGGAGGGGACGGTGCGCTCCACCGGTTCCCCGCAGGCGTACCGCGAGGGCCATTCCACGCCGTTCAGCGAGGGCTGCACCTGGAGGCAGCTCGACCACTCCCCGCGGGCGGGGACGACGACGTCCACCGTGAGCGTGCCGTCGCCGGCAGCCGTCCAACCTTCGGCGTGTACACGTGTTCCCCGGACATCGCCGCGCCACTGGCGTTCGAACCGCAGGCCGTCGTGGCCGGCGTCGAGCCGGTGCTCCCCCCGCTGCTGGACCCGGCTCTCCTTGACCTCGAACAGGTCGGCGAAGTCGGCGCCGACCGACACCGAGACCGAGCAGGCGGCGGGCTCCGCGGCCAGGTTGCGCAGCACCAGGTCCTCCCGCATGCCGTCGCCGACGTAGCGATGGCGCAACACCAGCAGGGTGCTGTCCGCGTGCCCGGCCCGAGGTCTCGCCCGGGCCACGAAGGTCGTCGCGAAGGGCTCGGCCTCCATCGTGGCCAACGGCTCCGGCGGCACGTCGTCGACAAGGAGCTGCCACCGCGACAGCAACCGCGTATCGCGGAAGAACAGGCCGTGCGGCTGGTCCGGAACGATGTCACCCGTTCGGCCGCACACGCAGAAGCCGGCGCCCTCGACGAGGGTGACCGTCCCGCCCAAGGACGCGAGAGAGGGCGGCTCACCGGCAAAGGTCCAGCCAACGGGCACGCCGTCAGCCCATCAACAGGACGGATGCCGCCGAGGCGGCGGAGCAGGACCGAACCGCCCCGCTGCGGGACCCACCAGTGCGGGGTCGAGGCGGGCAACTGCGCAACTCAATGACCATCGAGGTCGTCCCCTCTGGCAGCAGCGCCGCAGCGCACCTGCTGCCGAGGATGGCGTCGACCTGGCGTCGACGTTCGTGGGGCCCTCGGTGAGGTGAGTGTGGCACGCCTACCGTCGTTGGCAGCTGCCGCCGGGCGACCATCGCTGTATTCGCCGTCGAAGGCCACCACGTCTGCGTGGGTGGGATCGCTGCGGGTCGTCGTGATCGCCGGGCGTATGAGACGTCACCCGGGAACGGCCGGCGCCCTCGCTGCGCTGGCGGCGGTCTCGAGACCCATCAGCGGCGGTCTGTCGTCGAGTCCTCCACCCAGCACAGGATTGCCCTGCGGGTGTTCTCCATGTGCGCGCCGAGAGCGTCTGCAGCCGCGTCGGCGTCCCCGGTCGCGCACGCGTCGGCGATCGCCCGGTGCTCGGCCGGCACCGATCCGAAACGGGTACGGATGGGCAGCGACAGCCGGCGGAAACGGCGTGACTGGTCGGTGAGCAGGTCGGTCAGCCGGATCAACCATGCCGACCCGCAGCGGCTGAGCGTGATCTTGTGGAACCGGACGTGGAGCTCTTCGTATTCGGCGTACGCAGGCCCGTCCAGGTCGGCGACGGGGCCGTGCGCGGACGCCTCCATCGAGCGGTGGGCACGGGCAACCTCGCCTCGCCACTCCTCGTCCCCGGCCGCCACGGACCGGCGCAGTGCCATGGGCTCGAGGAGCAGCCGAAGCTCGTAGATCTCGAGCATCTCCCCGACGCGCACCTCCGCGACCCGCACGCCCCGCTGCGGCTGGTAGCTGACCCACCCCTCCCCGGCCAGCCGGGCGAACGCCTCCCGCAACGGCGTCGCGCTGACCGCGAAACGCTCGGCCAGCGCGGCGGCCCCCAGCCGGTCGCCCGGCAGGAACTCGTGGGCGAGGATCGCGCG
>JAOPWG010000028.1 GCA_025965775.1 Modestobacter sp.
CCTACGGCATGGCCGGCCGGGTGCCCCCGAAGCCGGTCCAGGTCCCCTCGCTGATGGGCACCAGCCGGGCGGTCATCGGCTTCTGGCTGGCGCACTGCTTCACCCGCCCGGCGATGCTCGACGACGCAATGGGCGAGCTGCTCCCCCTCGTCGCCGACGGTGCCCTGAGGCCGGTCTCCGGCGGCCGCTACCCGCTGAGCGCGGTCCGCGAGGCACACCAGGACCTGCTCGCCCGCCGCACCACCGGCAAGCTGGTTCTCGACCCCCGCCGCTGACCGGCGCTCTCGGTACCGGAAGCACCGGTCACAGCAGCCGGTTGGTCCACAGCAGCGAGGCGAGGACGCCGAGGAAGGCGAACAGCAGCCCGCCGCGCACGAACCACGGGCTGACGTCCTTGGGCTCGGTGGTGAAGCCGATCTGGCTGCCCAGGTCCTGGTAGACCTGCTGGAGCTCCGAGGCGCTGGCCGCCTGGCTGTAGCTGCCGCCGGTGTCCTTGGCGATCTTCTCCAGGGTGGAGCGGTCGACCGGCACCGGCACGGTCTCCCCGTCCAGGTCCAGGGTGCCGTAGTCGGTGCCGAAGGCGATCGTCGAGACCGGCACCTGCGCGGTCCTGGCCGCGTCGACCGCCTGCGTCGTGTCCCGGCCCACGGTGTTGTAACCGTCGGACAGCAGGACGATCCGGGCGGGCGGGAGGTCCTGGCTGGGCGAGTTCAGCGAGGACTGGTAGTTCTGGATCGCGGTCAGCGAGGTGAAGATCGCATCGCCGATGGCGGTGGACTCGGCGAGCTTGAGGTTCTCGAGCGCGGTGCTGACCCCGGCCCGGTCGGTGGTGGGCGTGACCAGGGTCGTCGCGGAGCCGGCGAAGGAGACCAGGCCCAGGTTGATCCGGGCCGGCAGGACCTTCACGAACTCCTTGGCCGCGGTCTGCATCGCCGAGAACCGGGTCGGGTCGATGTCGGTGGCCCGCATGGACAGCGACACGTCGACCGCCATGATCACCGTGGCCCGCTCGCGCGGGACCCGCACCTCGGTGCTGGGCACCGCAAGGGAGACGACCAGGGCGGCCAGGCCGAGCGCGACCAGCGCGAAGGCCGTGTGCCGTCGCCAGCCGGCCCGTCTGGGCACCAGCGAACCCAGCAGCGCCACGTTGGTGAACCTGGCGGCGTACTTCGCGCGCCGCAGCTGGAGCAGGACGTAGAGCGCGGCGACGGCCGCCACCGCGAGCAGTGCCAGCAGCCACCAGGGTGCCTGGAACGTCATCGGGCAGCTCCTCCACTGCCGGCGCGCCGGCGGTCGGCGACGAAGCGGACCACGTCGGCCAGCCAGTCGCGGTCGGTCCGCAGCTGCAGGTGGGCCGCGCCGGCCCGGCGCAGGGCCGCCGCGATCTCCCGCCGCTGGGCCGCGGCGCCCTCGGCGAACCGCTGGCGGAAGGCGGCGCTGCCGGTGGGCACATCGAGGGTCTGGCCGCTCTCGGGGTCCACCACGGTCAACAGCCCGACGTCGGTGAGCTCCAGCTCGCGGGGGTCCACGACCTCGATGGCCAGCAGCTCGTGCCGGGCGGACAGCCCCCGCAGCGGGCGCTCCCAGTCCCGGTCACCGAGGAAGTCCGAGACGACCACGACCAGCCCCCGCCGGCGCGGCGGACGGCGCAGCGACTCCAGCGCGGCGGCCAGGTCACCCCGCCGTCCCCCAGCGGCCCGGGGAGTGGCCACGACGGCCCGCAGCAACCGGTCGGCAGCCAGCCGCCCGGCCGCAGCCGGGTACCGGTCGACCCGCTCGCCGGTGGTGACCACTGCGCCCAGCCGGTTGCCGCCGCGCACGGTGAGGTGGCTGACCGCGGCCAGGCCGGCGACCGCCAGGTCCCGCTTCTCGCAGGCCGCGGTGCCGAAGTCCAGGCTGGCCGACAGGTCCAGCACGACCCACGTCTCCAGCTCCCGGTCGGCGATCGTCTCCCGGACGTGCGGCACCTGGGTGCGGGCGGTGACCGGCCAGTCCATCCGCCGGACGTCGTCGCCGGGGTGGTAGGTCCGGGCGTCGCCGGCCTCGCTGCCCGAGCCGGGGACCAGCCCGAGGTGATCGCCCTGGAGCAGCCCGTCCAGCCGGCGCCGGACGGTCAGCTCCAGCCGGCGCAGCAGGACGCCGGCCGCAGCCGCATCCAGCGCGCCACCGAAGCGCGGCGGGGCCGTGGCGGCCCGCGGTGCGGGGAGTTCGGTCATGGGCCCTCCTCGCTGCGGCTCGTCGTGGGCGTCACCGACGGTGCGGTCGCCGACGGTGCGGTGCGTTCGGCGTGACCTCAGGAACCCGGTCACACCGGCTGCGGGCCGGGGTAGCCGCCCTGCGGCCCGGCCGGCGGACCCTGCGGAGCACCGGTGGGCGGCCCGAACGACGGTCCGCCGGGACCGCCGAAGCCGGGGACGACCGGGCCACCGGGGTTGCCCGGCCCGTACCCGCCGGCCCGCTGCCGGGGTGTCACCTGCGGCAGGGGCACGCTCTGCACGATCCGCTTCACCACGTGGTCGGCCGGCACACCGTCGGCCAGCGCGTCGTAGGAGAGCACCAGCCGGTGCCGCAGCACGTCGGCGGTGACGTCCAGGACGTCCTGGGGCAGCACGTAGTCCCGGCCCCGGATCAGCGCCAGCGCCCGGCTGGCGGCGACCAGGCCGAGGGACGCGCGGGGGCTGGCGCCGTAGGTGACCCAGCCGCCGACGTCCTCCATGCCGTGCTCCCGCGGCGTCCGCGTGGCCACCACCAGCCGGACGACGTAGTCGACCAGCGCGTGGTGGACGAAGACCTGCTGCGCGGTGCCCTGCAGCCGGCGGACGTCGTCGGGGCCCAGCACCGTCTGGGCCTGCGGCGGCGTGGCGCCCATCCGGTAGACGATCTCCCGCTCCTCCTCCGGGGTCGGGTAGTCGACGAGCACCTTGAGCAGGAAGCGGTCGCGCTGGGCCTCGGGGAGCGGGTA
>JAOPWG010000047.1 GCA_025965775.1 Modestobacter sp.
AAGCTGCTTGGCCAGTCCGGCGGCCTCCGCGGTGCTGGCGACGGCGTGCGTCGCGCCCAGGGTCTGGGCGAACTCGCGGCGGAAGGCGACCGGGTCGACCGCGATCACGTGCTGCGCGCCGACGCCGGCCGCACCCTGGACGGCGTTGCAGCCGACCCCGCCGGTGCCGACCACCACGACGACGTCGCCCGGGCGCACCGGGCCGGCGTTGACCGCCGAGCCCCACCCGGTGGGCACGCTGCAGGCCATCAGGGCCGCGACGTCCAGCGGGTAGTGGTCCTCGATCTTCACGCAGGAGTACTCGGAGAGCACCGAGTGCTCGGCGAAGGCCCCGACCATGCAGAAGCCACCGATCTCCTCGCCGTCCAGCCGGAAGGGCCACGTGCCGTCGGGCAGCTGCCCGGTGCCGATCGTCGCGCCCAGGTCGCACAGGTTGGACCGGCCCGAGGCGCACCAGCGGCAGTGGCCGCAGGACGGCAGGAACGCGGTGACCACGTGGTCGCCGGGCGCGACCCCGGTGACGCCCGCACCGACGGCCCGCACGATGCCGGCACCCTCGTGACCACCGACGATCGGGTAGCGCTGGCTGGCGAAGCGCAGGTGCTCGTCGGAGTGGCAGAGCCCGGCGTAGGCCATCTCGACCAGGACCTGGCCGGGCCCGGGGTCGGCCAGGTCGAGGTCCACGACCTCCCAGTCGCCCGGTCCCCGCAGCACTGCGCCTCGTGTCTTCATCCGTCGTCCTCCGTGGCTCGGCCATCTCGTCGTGCCGCTGCGCGTGCACCCTGCGCGCGGACAGGCCACCTGACTACCCGAGCCCGCACACGGGCGCGCACCCGGCCCCCGGCGACCTCCGCCGGACCCGCCCCGGACACTCCACCGCGACAGCCCCGGTGCGGGTGCGGCACGATCGGCCTCCGTGAGCGCTGCCGAGACCCCCGACCCCGGCGCCGGCGCCGCGGTCACCCCCGCCGCACGGGAGGCGCTCGTCGTCCCGGTGACCGCGGAGGAGGCGCCCGCCACCGAGGCCTGCCCCGGCTGCGGCGCCGTCCTGGTCGTCGTCCCGGGGCTGGCCAGTCACCACGCCGGAGCGTCGCCCAGCTGCTCGGGGCTGTTCGACGTGACCGTTCGGGGGCTCCGCGACGAGGCCGCGGCCGACGTGCAGACCGCCGGCGTCCTGCAGGTGGCGACCGATGCGTACGAGGCACAGCACCTGCTGCCGGGCCGGCCGGCCGCGGCCGCCGCCCGGCTGTGCCTGTGGGTGGCCCGTGGACTGGACCCGGTGCGACCGCCGGAGCACACCGGGCGGCTGGCGGACGCCGTCCCCCGGACGCTGCCGGTGCCCGACCGCTGGACGACGACGGTGGCCGACGTCGCCGCGGACCTCGACGTGGTCGACCTGCCCTCGCTGGTGCGGTCGTGGGCCGAGGCGGTCTGGGCCGACTGGTCCGGCGCCCACGAGGAGTTGTGCGCGGCCGTGGACGCCACCCAGGTCGTCCCGAAGTAGCCGCGCCGGCGGCTCAGACCCGGTCGGACACCGGGTCGAGCTCGGTGATGGGCAGCAGCACGTCGGCCACCAGCTGGTGGACCTGACCGGCGGACATCGGCCTGTCCTCGAAGGCGGTGAAGCGCTGCCACCACAGCGCCTGCAGCACGGAGCCGAGCAGGGCGACCCGCTCGTCGGTCAGCTCGCGGCCGCGGGCGGCCTCCCGGCCGGCGATCTCACGGACCGCGGCGGCCAGCGGGCGCACCAGCGCCTCTTCCAGCCCGGCCCGCAGCTCCTCGTCGTGCCGGGCGGCGCCGACCAGGCTCGCCGCCGCGCGCTCGGCGCGGTCCAGCGGGCGCGTCCAGGGGTCGAGCAGCTCGGCCAGGTCCGTGTGCAGCGACCCGGTGTCGCCCGGGGTGGGCACCAGGGTGGTGCAGCCGAGCGCGTGCCGGGCCAGGGCGGCCATCGTGGGCCAGCGACGGTAGATGCCGGCCTTTCCCGCCCGTGCGCGGGCAGCGACGCGGTCGCTGTTCAACCGGCCCCAGCCCTCGTCGGCGAGGATGTCCATGGCCACGGACACCAGCTGGTCGGAGAGCTCGGCCGACAGCGGGCGGCCGGGCGGTCGTGTGGCAGCGCTGCGCACGGGAGGGCCGGGGGACGTCACCGTGCAATCGTGCCCAAGCAGCTGGCCGGAAACAACAAGGTCACGCGCGGGAAGACGCCGAGAGCAGTGACCCGTGACACACCGTGACCGTTCTCAGCCGCTGGCGGCACTCTCCACGTGGGCCTGCAGGGTGGCTCCGTCGTCGCCGATCCAGCCCTTGCCGCGGGCGTACTCGACCATGCCGTCGAACTGCTCCGGCCAGTCTCCGGCCGTGGCCTGCGGCCGCGCGGCCGCCCGCAGCGCGACGACGTCCAGGAAACCGGTGTCGGCGTCGGTCAGCCGGCCGAGGCCGGCCTCCCGCAGCGCCTGGTCGGCCTCCTCGGTGGTCAGCGCACCGACGGCCAGCTGCAGGTGCATCAGGTCATCGACGTCGGACACCCGGACCTCCGGCGCCGCACCGGCGCCACCCACCACCTCGACGATCACAGTCGCCCCTCCGCTCACTCGACGACCCACTGGGGACGTCAGCCTGCCAGGCCGGACGTCCTCCTGCGCGGCGTCACGGGGCGGGCCGCGCGACTGCATCATAATGAATCACCCTGCATGACAATCCAGTACGGTCGTCCACGTGTCCCTCGCCCTGACCGTCCTCGGGACTGCCACGCCCCACCCGCAGCCCGACCGCGCCTGCTCGGGCTACCTGCTGGCGGCCGGTGACGCCCGGGTGTGGATGGATGCGGGGCCGGGCTCACTGGCCAACCTGCAACGGCACACCCGGCTGGAGACGCTGGACGCGATCTGGATCTCGCACCTGCACGTCGACCACAGCGCCGACCTGCTCGCCGCGTTCTACGCCCTGGCCCACGGCGGCCTTCCGGCGGCGGCACCCATCCCGGTCTACGCCCCCGCCGGCCTGGCCCGGCGCATCGGCGGCTTCCTCGACCGACCCGACATGGCCGAGCGCCTGGCTCCCCACCTCGCGCTGCACGACCTGTACGACGGACACTCCGTCACGGTGGGCGGGCTGGGTCTACGGGCATCCGCCGTCCAGCACGACGTCGAGGCGTACGGGTTGCGCGCCGAGCACGACGGCTCGGTGCTCGCGTTCTCCGGGGACACCGGCCCGTGCCCGGCCCTCGACGAGCTGGCCGCCGACGCGGACCTGCTGCTGTGCGAGGCGGAGTCCGACCGGTGGGACGCCACGCTGCCGCAGGGACACCACACCCCCGAGGACACCGGCGCGCTCGCCGCCCGCGCCCGGGTCCGGCAGTTGGTGGTGACGCACGTCGGTCCGACGCTCACGCCGGAGGGCGCCACGGCGCGGGCGGCCGCCGTCTTCGGCGGTCGCACCGACTGCGCCCGCGAGGGGCAGACCTACGTCCTCGGCTGAGCGCCCGGGGTTCAACCCGTCACACGTGCGGCAGCTCTGGCACGTTCCGGCCCGGCTCCGCTCCCCGGTCGCCGGCGCTCCCTGCGATGCTCACCACGCCGTCACACGTGCCAGGGGAAACGGGAGAAGTCCGGGTCCCGCTTCTCCAGGAAGGAGTCCCGGCCCTCCACCGCCTCCTCGGCCATGTAGGCCAGCCGGGTCGCCTCCCCGGCGAACAGCTGCTGACCGACCAGCCCGTCGTCGATCAGGTTGAACGAGTACTTGAGCATCCGCTGGGCGGTCGGGCTCTTCGCCACGATCCGGCGCCCCCAGTCCAGCGCGGTGGTCTCCAGCTCGGCGTGCGGCACCACCCGGTTCACCATGCCCATCGCGTGGGCGTCGGCGGCGGAGTACTCCTCGCCGAGGAAGAAGATCTCCCGGGCGAACTTCTGGCCCACCTGTCGGGCGAGGTAGGCCGACCCGAAACCACCGTCGAAACTGCCGACGTCGGCGTCGGTCTGCTTGAACCGGGCGTGCTCGGCGCTGGCCAGGGTCAGATCGGAGACGACGTGCAGGCTGTGCCCGCCGCCGGCGGCCCACCCGGGGACGACGCAGATCACGACCTTCGGCATGAACCGGATCAACCGCTGCACCTCCAGGATGTGCAGCCGCCCGCTCACCCCGGCCCCGGCCTCGTAGCCGTACTTCCCGCGCACCCGCTGGTCGCCGCCGGAGCAGAAGGCCCAGCCGCCGTCCTTCTCGCTGGGGCCGTTGCCGGTGAGCAGCACGCAGCCGACGTCGGTGGACAGCCGGGCGTGCTCCAGGACGGCGAGCAGCTGGTCGACCGTCTGCGGCCGGAAGGCGTTGCGCACCTCGGGCCGGTCGAAGGCCACCCGCACGACGCCGGCGTCCACGGCGCGGTGGTAGGTCAGGTCGGTGAGCTTCTCGAACCCCTCGACGGCCTGCCAGGCGGTGGGGTCGAAGGTCTCCGAGACGTCGCTGCGTGCACTCACGCCTGCGAACCTATCCGTCCGCGCGATCGGACACCCCGTCGGTGGGGATGCCGGTCACCACCCGGCGACCGACCGAACGGACGGGCCGATGCCCTCCGATCGGACAGGTGACGCCGCAGGTGTGAGGGACGACACTCCGCCCACTGGGCCTCGCCCCGCCGACCGCCATCGATCGGGATCAACCCCTGACGAGCCCAGACCTGCGCCGCCCGCGCGCAGGCGGACAGGAGCTGCCCCGATGAGCCAGACCACCGATCGACCGAGCGAGCAGGCGACCGGGAACCACGGCGTCGACGCAGACCACTCCGCGGCACACCCACACCCGGACGTGTCCGTCGCGTCCCCGGGCGAGCCCGTCCCCGTCGGCGACCCCGGCATGATCGGCGTGCCGGCCTTCATGATCGGCTCGATCGCGCTCGGACTGGTCCTGGTCGGCTTCGTGCCGGCCACGGCGACCGGCGCCTCGATCCCGATCATCATGACCGCGACCGGGATCGGGCAGCTGATCGCCGCAGTGTGGGCGGCCCGGCTGGCCGAGAACGCCAGCGCGGCGATCTTCATCATCTTCGCCGGCTTCTGGCTCAGCTATGCCGCGCTGGTGCTGGGGTTGACGCACAACTGGTTCGGGATCACCGCGGCCGACGCCCTCGGCACCCAGGAGCTGTTCCTCACCTCCTGGCTGATCCTGATCGTGCTGCTGACTGTGGTCTCGCTGCGGCTCCCGCTGGCCTTCACCGTGCTCTTCGCCCTGGTCGACGTGGCGCTCCTGCTGGTCCTCCTCGGCACCGCCAACGGCGACACCTCGCTGACCAGGGCCGGTGGCTACGTGGTCTTCGCGTTCGTCCTCGTCGGGGCCTACCTGTTCCTCAACGGGATGAGCGTCGCGACCGGGGGCCGCGAATACCCGCTGGGGACACCGGTCCTGCACTGACGGAGCCGGGGCGCGCGGGGTAGTCCCCGCGCGTCCCGGCCCGACTGCCGGTGCGCTCAGCGCCGCCGGCGGAACGGCCCGGTGGTGGCGAAGACGTAGCCGGGGTCGGCGGAGCTGCCGTCGCCCTGGATGTCTACCGTCGGCCGATGCGGGTCGGGACGCTCAACCTCGCCTCCGGGCGGGACGCCACGGGCCGCTCGGTGGACGCCGCGGGGCTGCGGTCCGCGCTGGCCGGGCTGGACGTCGACGTGCTCGCCGTCCAGGAGATCGACGTCCGCCAGCCGCGCTCGCACCGGCTCTGCCAGCCTGCCGAGGTGGCGGCTGCGCTCGGGGCGGTCGACTGGCGTTTCGCCGCGGCGGTCGACGGCACCCCCGACCCGTTCCGGAGCTGGCAGCCGGTCGACCCCCCGGTGCTGGCCGGTCCGCACGACCCCCCGGACGGCCCGCGCTACGGCATCGCGCTGTTCTCCCGGCTGCCGGTGCGGCGCTGGTCGGTGGAGGCGCTGGGTGCCGGGCGGGCGCGGCTGCCGATCCACGCCCCCGACCCGCGCACCGGCCGGGGCCGCTGGTGGTGGTTCCCCGACGAACCGCGCCTGGCCCTGGCGGCCGAGCTGGACGGGTGCACCGTCGTCGGTACGCACCTGTCCTTCGCCCCACACACCGCCGTCCGCCAGTTGGTGCGGCTGCGCCGCTGGGCGCAGCGCCTGCCGGGCCCGGTCGTGCTGGCCGGCGACCTCAACCTCGTCGGGCCGGTGCCGGCGACGGTGTTCGGCGCCCCACGGCTGGTCAGCGAGCCGACCTACCCGGCCCCCGCACCGCGGGTGCAGTTCGACCACGTGCTCGGCCCGGCGACGCTGAGGCCGCAGTGCCCCGAGGTGCGGCAGCTCGCGCTGGGCGACCACCGCCTGGTCGCGGTGACCGTCAGCCCGCAGTGACCGCGTCCCGGCGGGCGGTGCCGGGCAGCCGCCGGTCCACCGCACGGAAGGCCAGCAGGAACAGCAGCGCGAGCAGGACGACGAACGCCAGGTTGCGCAGCGCGACGGCGTAGCACAGATCGCCGACGTCGAGGAACCCGTACGCGTACCAGCCGCTGACCGCGCCGTGGGCCAGCGTGTACCCGATCCAGAGCACCGGCCAGAGCAGCGCCCAGGCCACCGTCGCGCCGGTGGTCCGCGGCCGCGGCCCGAACACCAGCCACAGCACCGACGTCGCCACCGGGGAGTCGTAGTGCCGCCCGGCGTTGCTCCACCGGCCCAGCCCCTCGGGGTGATCGGTCGGGGCGAGGAGTCACCCCGGCATCTTCGGCTGCGGACGCCCCGGAGGTCAGGTGAGCAGGGAGCGGAGGGCGGGCAGGGAAGCGGCGAAGCCAGGGTGCAGCGGGACGTCGGCCAGCGCGGCCAGCGGGAACCAGCCGGCCGCGACGCTCTCCGGGTTCAGCCGCAGCGCCGCCGGGTCGAGCAGTCCGGACGGCGTGGCCAGCACCGTGGTGTAGCTCCAGCCGCCGTGGTCGTCGACCGACTCCGCCCCCAGGACGACGTCGTCCCGGCGCAGCCCGAGCTCCTCGCCGGCCTCGCGCAGCGCCCCCTCGGCCGGCGGCTCAGCCGGGTGCAGGGCCCCGCCGGGGGTGCCCCAGGTGCCTCCGTGGTGCGACCACTCCACCCGCAGCTGGAGCAGCAGCTCGACGCCGTCCGGGCCGGGTCGGTGCAGGAGCAGCCCGGCGGCGCCGGCCAGCCCCCAGTGCCGGTGGCCGAGGGCGCAGGTCGTCCACCCGTCGGTCGGCGAGCGCCCGGTCGTGAGGGCGGTCATGAGGCGGGCAGCCCACGGGTGCGGAGGCCCCAGGTCCGGTCGGCCATGGCGGTCGCCTCGCCGTCCTCTCGTCGTCAGCCGGTGCTCGTGCCCGCAGAGTCTGCCCCGGCCGGTGGAGTGCCGGAGCGCAGGTCCCCTGCGCTGTGGCACTCCACTCAGGCAGGATGGGGCCGTGAGCACCGTGCAGCTGCGTCGTTACCAGATCGAGCCCGGCCGGATGGCCGACTTCCTCGCCTGGTTCCCGGACCTGGCCCCCGTCCGCGCCCAGTACGGCTTCCAGCTGTTGTTCGCCTACGCCGACGAGGCGAACGACACCTTCACCTGGGCGGTCGAGCACGACGGCGACGAGGCGACCTTCCGCGAGGTGGAGGCCACCTACAACGCCTCCCCCGAGCGGGCGAAGGTGTTCGAGACCTTCCCGAAGTGCGTCGCCGACATGGAGGTCGGCTTCGTGCGCAACGTGCTGGCCTGAGGGTCGCTCGACTGCACCGGCTCGACAGCGCGGCGCCCACGTCGCTGGGACTCCACCGACATGGCGCCGTGGGCACGGTGCAGCTGCGCCGCCCGCAGATCGGCTTCGCGACCTCCGCGATCCGGGCGGTCAGGTCAGTGGGCGCCGCCGCAGCACTCGTGCGGGAACTCCACCTCGAACGGCTGGAACACCCCGCCCGCGGCCTGCTCGACCAGCAGGGTGAGCCGCCCGCGCGCCCGCGTCGGCCGCAGGAAGCCGGCCGTGTCGACGACGGCGTCCGCCGCCACGGGGCCACCGAACCCGACGACCTCGTCGATCGCCGTGCCCGCCACCAGGTCACCGGCGCGCACCCGTCCCCGCACCCCGGCCTGACCGGGGAACCGGACACAGCGCCCCGCGGCCCCCGTCCGGGCCTCGCGCAACGCCACCAGGGCCGGTCCGGGGCCGCTGTCGGACCCGGCCGTGACGACCGGGCCCCCCAGCGCGCGGGCGAGCGCGTCCCGGGTCTCCTCGGGGGCGATCGGTTCCCCGGTCAGCCGCAGCGCGACGCCGGTGCGCGGCGACGCGGCGGAGCGGTCCACGTGGGTGCAGACCAGCTCCGCCGCGGCGCCGGACCCGGCCAGCGCCGAGTCGACCGCCGCCAGCAGGTGGGCGTCCGGGACGACGTCGGGCCC
>JAOPWG010000052.1 GCA_025965775.1 Modestobacter sp.
CGAACGCCAGCCCGTCGACGGCCAGCAGCAGCCCCGCCAGGCCACCGATGAGCGTGGACCGGGACACCCGCCGCACGAGCCGGACGAGCACGAGGACCAGCAGGGTGCCGAAGACCAGCGGGGCCACGCGCCAGCCGAACGACGTCATCCCGAAGACGTGCTCGCCGAAGGCGATCAGCCACTTGCCGACCGGCGGGTGCACGACGAACTCGGCGGTGCGCTGCATCACGTCGACGTTGCCCGCGGTGATCTGGGCGTTCGCGTCCTCGGCCCAGTTGCGCTCGTAGCCGAACTTCAGCAGCGAGTACGCGTCCTTGGCGTAGTAGGTCTCGTCGAAGACCAGCTTGTTGGGGTAGCCCAGGTCCGGCAGCCGCAGCACGAAGGCGACGGCCGTGACGAGCAGCGTCACCACCCAGCCGCGGAGCCGGTCGGTCGGCATCGGGTCGCGGAGCCGGTCCACGGTGCTCGGCGGGGCGACCGCCGCGGCGACCGGGACGGGCGGCTGGTCCTCCGCGGGGGGCGCAAGCTCCAGCACCGGCCGCGTCACGCCGACACTGTAGTCAGCGCTCCCTGTGATCTCTGTGATCCTTGACGACGTGCAGGAGACCGGAACCGCCGCCGCGCCCGGCGTCCTCGTCCTGGCCGGGACGCCGATCGGTGACGTGGCCGACGCCTCGCCCCGGCTCCGCGCCGAGCTGGCCGGCGCCGACGTCATCGCCGCGGAGGACACCCGGCGCTTCCGGGCGCTGCTCCAGCGGATGGGGGTCAGCACCACGGCCCGGGTGGTGTCCTACTTCGAGGGCAACGAGGCCACGCGTACGCCCGAGCTCGTCGAGGCCCTGACCGGCGGCGCGCGGGTGGTCGTCGCGACCGACGCCGGCATGCCGTCGGTGTCCGACCCCGGCTTCCGGCTGGTCGCCGCGGCGGTCGCGGCCGGGATCCGCGTCACCGCCGTCCCCGGGCCGTCCGCCGTGCTCACCGCGCTGGCCGTGTCCGGCCTGCCCGTCGACCGCTTCTGCTTCGAGGGGTTCCTGTCCCGCAAGACCGGCGAACGTTCCCGCCAGCTCGCCCGGCTGGCCGACACCCTGGCCGACGCGGCCGCGGCCTTCGGCGACGACCGGCCGGCCGCCGTCTGCCGGGAGCTCACCAAGACCCACGAGGAGGTCCGGCGCGGGCCGCTCGCCGAGCTGGCGGCGTGGGCGGCCGAGGGCGTGCGCGGCGAGATCACCGTCGTCATCGCGGGGGCGGTGGCCGGCCCGGTGCAGCTGTCCCCGGCCGAGCTGGCCGCCGAGGTCGCCGCCGAGGAGGCCGCCGGCGCCGACCGCAAGGAGGCGATCCGCACCGTGGTCGCCCGCACCGGCCTGCCGCGCCGGGTGGTCTACGACGCCGTCGTCGCCGCCAAGGGGTCCTGACCGCCGCCGTTGTGCACCCGTCGTCGGTCTCCGTCGACCCGCGGCGACGATCACCGCACAACCCCGGGTCATGGCGGCGAGCGCCGCGGCGATCCCGGCGATGAGCGCGGGGGAGGGGTGAGGTCAGAGCCAGCCGCTGCTCTTGAACCCCCGGTACAGCAGCCAGCAGGCGGCCAGCATCACCAGCAGGACCACGGGATAGCCCCAGGTCGTCGTCAGTTCCGGCATGTGCGTGAAGTTCATGCCGTAGATGCCGGCGATCGCCGTGGGGACGGCGATGATGCCGGCCCAGGCCGAGATCTTGCGCATGTCCTCGTTGTCCGCCAGCGACGTGCGCGCCAGCGACGCCTGCAGGATCGAGGACAGCAGCTCGTCCAGTGAGCCGATCTGGTCACGGACCCGCAGGGTGTGGTCCTGCACATCGCGGAAGTAGGACCGCATCTCGGCCGGGACGATGTCCAGCTGCCGCTCGGCCAGGGTGTTCAGCGGGTTGTCCAGCGGGGTGACGGCGCGACGCAGCTCCACCAGCTCCCGCTTGAGCTGGTAGATCCGGCCGATGTCGTCGGTGCGCTCGGGGCTGAACACCGAGACCTCGAGCTCCTCGACGTCCTCCTCGACCGCGGTGGCGACGTCGACGAAGTGGTCCACCACCAGGTCGGCCACGGCGTAGAGCACCGCCGCCGGACCCTGGCAGAGCAGGTCGGTCTGCCTCTCCAGGCTGGCACGCAGGTCCTTCAGGCCGCCGTGGTTCCCATGCCGGACGGTGATCACGTAGTGCGGGCCCAGGAAGACCATCACCTCGCCGGTGCTGACGACCTCGCTGGTGGCGGTCAGCTGGTCGTGTTCCACGTAGCGCGCCGTCTTGAGCACCATGAACACGCTGTCGTCGTAGCTGTCCAGCTTCGGGCGCTGGTGGGCGTAGACGGCGTCCTCGACGGCCAGCGGGTGCAGCCCGTAGCCGTCGGCGATCGATTCGAACTCGGCTTCGGTCGGCTCGTACAGCCCGAGCCAGACGAAGCCCTTTCCCTCGGTGGCCACCCGCAGCGCGTCCGCGGGCGCGACGTCCTGCTGGCGCGTGCCGTCCACGTACACCGCGCAGTCGACGACGGGGCTGCCGCCGCCCGCCCGCTGCGACGGAGCGGCCCTGGGCACCCCGGCGGGGCGGGGCCGGCGCATCTGCGGCAGCCGCGTCCGGGCGCCACGCGGGCTGTCGGTGCTGGTCACCGGGGATCTCCTGGTCTGTGCGTCCGGCGCCCCGTCCGGGCCGGGGAGCGCGTCGAGAGCGTAGGTCTGCGGGATGCGCTCCCGCGTGGGACGCTCCGCAGGGGTGATCACCAGCTGGCCGCCGCCGCGCGCGGCGACCGCCCGGAAGGGGACGGCGTGGCGAACAACGCAGCCCGGGTCAAGAGCGTCGAGGAGTCCGTCCGCGACACCGAGGAACCCGAACACCAGCTCAAGAAGAACCTCTCGGCCCTCGACCTGACCGTCTTCGGCGTCGGCGTGATCATCGGGACCGGCATCTTCGTGCTCACCGGGGAGGTGGCCAAGACCGACTCCGGCCCGGCGGTCGCGATCTCGTTCGTCATCGCCGGCATCGTCTGCGGCCTCGCCGCGCTCTGCTACGCGGAGTTCGCCTCCACGGTCCCGGTGGCCGGCTCGGCCTACACCTTCTCCTACGCCACGATGGGCGAGTTCGTGGCCTGGATCATCGGCTGGGACCTGGTCCTGGAGCTGGCCCTCGGCGCGGCCACCGTGTCGGTCGGCTGGTCGGGGTACCTCAACCAGCTGCTCGGCGACCTCGGCACCCCGTTGCCGACGTCGATCGCGGGGGAGGGGGCCACGGTCAACATCCCCGCCATGGTGATCGCCCTGGTGATGACCGGTGTCCTGATCCTGGGGATCAAGCTGTCGTCCCGGGTCACCTCGGTCATCGTGGCCATCAAGGTCGTCATCGTGCTGCTGGTCATCGTCGTGGGCGTCTTCTACCTGAAGGCGGACAACTACAAGCCGTTCGTCCCGCCGGCGCAGCCGGGCGCGGCCGGCAGCGGGCTCTCGGCGCCCTTCATCCAGCTGCTGGCCGGGTTCACGCCCAGCACCTTCGGCGTCGGCGGCATCATCGCCGGCGCGGCCATCGTCTTCTTCGCCTTCATCGGCTTCGACATCGTGGCCACCGCCGCGGAGGAGACCAAGAACCCGCAGCGTGACCTCCCGCGTGGGATCTTCGGCTCGCTGATCATCTGCACGGTGCTCTACGTGCTGGTGTCGCTGGTCGTGGCCGGCATGCAGCGCTACACCGAGCTGTCGGTCACCGCCCCGCTGGCCGGCGCGTTCAAGAGCGTCGGGCTCTCGTTCATGTCCAGCATCATCTCGGTCGGCGCGCTGGCCGGGCTCACCAGCGTGGTGATGATCCTGATGCTCGGCCAGTCGCGGGTGCTGTTCGCAATGAGCCGGGACCACCTGCTGCCGCCGAAGTTGGCCGCGGTGCACCCGAGGTACGGCACGCCCTACCGGATCACGATCATCACCGGGGTCATCGTCGCGGTCCTGGCGGGATTGATCCCGCTGGGCAAACTCGCCGAACTGGTCAACATCGGCACGCTCTTCGCGTTCGTGCTGGTCTCGATCGCGGTGCTGGTGCTGCGACGGACCCGCCCGGAGCTCGAGCGGTCGTTCCGGGTGCCGCTGGTGCCCGTGCTGCCGATCGCCTCCGCGCTGGCCAGCCTCTGGCTGATGCTCAACCTGCCCACGGAGACCTGGCTGCGGTTCGTGATCTGGATGGCACTCGGGATCGTCCTGTACCTCCTCTACGGACGGCGGCACTCCCGGTTCTCGGTCCGCGGCGCCGCCGAGCGCGAGCAGGCAGGGCAGCTACCGGGGGGCAGCTGATCTCACCCCTCGGGGTGGGCGGGGCCCGCCCACCCCTGCGCTACTCCGGCCGCACGGTCGACCTGATCGGTGACACCCGTCCCCGGTCAGGGAGCCAGTTGTGCCGAGCACTGTCCTCGACGCCCCCCGCGTCGCCGTCCCGCTACCCGTCCGTCCGGCTGCCCCGGCACCGGTGTCCGCGCCGGTCACGGCGCCGGTCGTGGCGCCGGTCGTGGCGCGGACCCGGCGCCGGACGCCGGCGCCGGTGGTCGCCGCCGCGGCGGTCGCGGTGGTGGAGTCCCTCGGGCTGCTCGCCCTCGGCCTGACCGGCCTGGACCGCATCTTCGGCACGGCGCTGCGCCCTTCGGGCGTGCTGGTCGCGACCACCCTGGTGCTGCTGGCCGCCTGGGTGGTGCTGTGCGCCGGCGGCGGGGCCAGCCTCGTCGACGGCGCCGGCCGCACGCTGGTGATCGCGGTTGCCTGCGGGGAGATCAGCCTGCTGCTCGTCCTGTGCGTCGCGGGGCTGCTCGGTTCGGACGGCGTCTCGCTGGTGGCCCTCGGTCCGCTCGGCGCGCTGCCCGGGCCGGCCCTGGCGCTGCTGGCGCTCGCCGTCCCGATCACCAAGCTCCTGCTCGCCGGCTCCCCGCCGGCGGCGGCCTGGGTCGCCGACGGCCCCCGCCCGCGGGTGCACCGGCCCGCCCCGGCTCCGGGCCGCGTGGCGCTGCGCAACGTGACCGTCGGGGTGATCGGCCTGGCGCTCACCACGGTCGCCCTGCTCGGCTCGCCGGCCGACCAGGCCACGACCCCCTCCATCGCCGCGGTGGACACCGCTCCCTGAACTCTGCCGGGAACCGGGTTGAGGGACCTCCGTACGCTCGTGATGTGAGTGATCAGCACATCCTGACCGCCGTCGCCTGGCCCTACGCCAACGGCCCGCGGCACATCGGCCACGTCTCCGGCTTCGGCGTCCCCTCCGACGTCTTCAGCC
>JAOPWG010000094.1 GCA_025965775.1 Modestobacter sp.
TGTCGGCCGAGTCGCTGGAGGAGGCGCTGGGTGCCTTCGACGGCACGGTGATGGCGGTGACGCACGACCGCTGGTTCGCCCGGACCTTCGACCGGTTCCTGGTCTTCGGCTCCGACGGCCGGGTGTACGAGGCCCCCGAGCCCGTCTTCGACGAGGCCCGGGTGCAGCGCGTCCGCTAGGCGACCTCGGCACCGTGCTGCCCACGGGTCACCGCGCGGCCGGCCAGCACCTCGGTGACGATGCGGTGCGCGGTGGCCATGACGGTCAGGGGGAACGTCGTGGAGGCCACCGTCGGCAGCACCGAGCCGTCCACCAGGTGCACCCGGTCCCACTGCGGCAGCCCGCCCCACCGGTCGGTGCCGGCCGCCGCAGGTCCCCGGTCGGGGACAGGCTCCGCTCCGGCAGGCCGCCGGTCGCTGGGTGGCGCAGCGGAGCGGGCAGCCCGTCGACGACGGCGGGGTTGTACGGGGTAGCAGTGCACGAGGGAGGTGTCCCGGCCTCGTCGCCGAGGGACAGCAGCACGTTGAACTGGTTGAGCGTGAAGTCGCAGGTGCCGGGCCGGCGGGGGTCGGGGACCGGCCGGGTGGAGAGGAACGACCGCACAGCCGGCAGCCGGCAGACGGCGTCCATGCTCCGCGCCGCGCCGTAGACGAGCTCGCGCGGGCGCCCCGTCATGCACAGCCCGCAGCGGGTGCAGGCGTCCGCGCGCAGGGCCAGCCGGGCCCGGCCCGCGGTGACCCCCGCTGCCGGAGCGCCGTCCGGTGCGCGTCGTACCTGACGAGCACCGTGACGGCGCGCGGCCCCAGGGGATGCAGCCGGCTGCCCGGGTGCAGCAGGGGGAAGGACTCCGCGAGGTCGTCGTCCTCGCCGGCCGGCGGCACCTCCTCCAGCACTGTTCGGTAGTGCCGGTCCATCTCCGGCCAGGAGATCGGCAACCGGTCGAACGTGGCCGGCGCGAACGGCATCATCTGGGTGCCCCACACGTTGGTGAACCCGCCGTAGGCGGAGGAGGCGACGTCGAGGTCGATGTCGGCCGGCCGGCCGCGCACGCCGGTGCTCTGCCCCCGGTCGCGGAAGGGGTAGTCCGAGCCGTGGACCCGCTTCTGGGGCACCCGGTCCCCGGCGCGCGTCGGAACCCGGGCGGTGACGACGCCGAGGTCGCGCCCGTCCCAGGCGGTCTCGTCCGTCGGCAGCGGCGCCTGGGCGGCGCGGCGTTCGGGTTCCAACCGGCCGCCGAGGTCCAGCACCGTCACCCGGTGGTCCCCCCGGCGGGCGAGGGTCAGCGCCACCATGGCGGCCGACGCACCGATCCGACGACCAGGTGCGAGCCGCCCGGGGTCACGGCTGGTCGAGCCGCACGGTGAGCGGCACCGGCCGGTCAGGAGGTCAGCGGTCGTCCGGGAGCGTTCCGGTGCCGCCGATCCTGTCCAGCTCCCGGAGCTCGACGGGTCCGAGCACCCGGGCCGCGGACTCCAGGTTCTGCTCCAGGTGCGCGCTCGAGGAGGTGCCCGGGATGAGCAGCAGGTTGGGGGAGCGGGCCAGCAGCCAGGCCAGCGCGATCTCCATCGGCGTGGTCTCCAGCCGTCCGGCCACCGTCTCCAGCGCCGCGGACTGCAGCGGAGTGAAGCCGCCGAGCGGGAAGAACGGCACGTAGGCGATGCCCTCCAGGGCGAGGGCGTCGACCAGCGGGTCGTCGTCCCGGTGCACGAGGTTGTAGTGGTTCTGCACGCACACCACCCGGGCGATCGACTGTGCCTCGGCGAACTGCTGCGTCGTCACGTTGCTCACGCCGAGGTGCCGGATCAGCCCCTGCTGCTGGAGCTCGGCGAGGGCCTCGAACGGCTCGGCGAGCGAACGCTCGACCGGCTCGGCGAAGCCCGGCAGGCGCAGGTTCACCACGTCGAGGACGTCCAGGCCCAGGTGGTCGAGGTTGTCCTGCACCGCCGAGCGCAACTCCCCGGGCGACAGGGCCTCCGGCCACTCTCCCTCCGGCGTCCGGCGTGCGCCGACCTTGGTGACGATGGTCAGGTCGTCGGGGTAGGGGTGCAGGGCCTCGCGGATGACCTCGTTGGTGACGTGCGGCCCGTAGTAGTCGCTGGTGTCGATGTGGTTCACGCCCAGTTCGACCGCACGGCGCAGCACCGCGACCGCTTCGTCCCGGTCCCGTGGCGGCCCCATGATGTTCGGGCCGGACAGCCGCATGGCCCCGTATCCGATCCGGTGCACGGTGCGGTCACCGAGGGCGAACTGGCCGGACTTCTCAGCGGTCGTCGTCATGCCCAGGTGCTACCCCCGGG
The DNA here is from genome assembly GCA_025965775.1 of Modestobacter sp. Classification (GTDB taxonomy): domain Bacteria; phylum Actinomycetota; class Actinomycetes; order Mycobacteriales; family Geodermatophilaceae; genus Modestobacter. Next base: position 2,298 of record JAOPWG010000094.1, read on the forward strand.
CCCCCGGCCGGACAAACCTCAGCGGGGGGCTGGGAGGTCAGGCGGTGGTGACCGGCGTGCGCTGCCGGGCCGCCACGCCGTCCTGCGCGCGGGTCTCCCGGCGGGCGTCCGAGCGCTCACCGCGCAGCGCGAGGACGGCGACCCCGGCGCCGAGCAGGGCGAGCACCGCGCCCACCCAGATCGGCGCGGTGTAACCCATGCCCGCGGACAGGACCGCCGCGCCCAGCGCCGCACCGACGGCGTTCGCGACGTTGAAGGCGCCCTGGTTGGCGGCCGACACGAGGCTCCCGCCGGGCACCTGGGCAGCCTCGATCACCCGGTTCTGCACGACCGGGCCGAGCGCGAAGCCGAGGGTGCCGAAGAGCACGAGCAGGACGACGGCGGCAGCGGGCGTGCGGGCCAGCAGGGCGAACGCGGCCAGCACGACCGACATGCCCACCAGGCCGACAGCCACGAAGGAGAACCCGAAGCGGTCACCCAACCGGCCGCCGGACAGGGTGCCGATCGTGGTGCCGACGCCGAAGAGGGCCAGCACCGGGGTCACCCAGCCCTCGGGGATGCCCCCGAGCTCGGTGAGGATCGGGCTCACGTAGCTGTAGACGGCGAAC
>JAOPWG010000104.1 GCA_025965775.1 Modestobacter sp.
ACTACGCGCTGTGGACACCGAAGTGGCTGGTCGAGAGCTTCGTGGACTTCCAGATCCCGGAGGACCTGACCGAGTACGGCCCGCTGACCACGGCCCAGAAGAAGAAGGTGCTCGGGCTCAACGCCGCCAAGATGTACGACATCCCGGTGCCGGCCGAGCTGCAGCTGCCCGATGCCGACGAGACAGCGACCGGGCCGCGGCAGCCCGAGAGCGCCGACCTGGCGCTGGCCTGATGCCGGCGGTGCTGACGGGTGCGGTGACCGAAGCCGACGTCCGCCGGGCTCTGGGCACCGTCGTCGACCCCGAGCTCGACGAGCCGATCACCGACCTGGGGTTCGTCCGGTCCGTCGTGGTGGGCGACGGCGCGGTCGAGGTGCACCTGCGCCTGCCGACGTCCTTCTGCGCGCCGAACTTCGCCTGGCTGATGGTCTCCGACGCCCGGGACGCCGTCGCCGGCGTTCCCGGGGTCGGCCGGGTCGTGGTGGAGCTCGACGACCACCACGACTCCGACCTGATCAACCGCGGGCTCGCCGCCGACGCCGGCTACGTGGGCACCTTCGGCCACGAAGCGGAGGAGAGCCTGGACGAGCTGCGGGCGGTGTTCCAGCGCAAGGCGCACACCGCGGCGATGGAGCGGGCACTCACCGCGCTGCTGCGGGCGGACCCGACCCGGGCCGAGGCCGATATCGGTGAGGTGACCCTGGCCGACCTCCCCGCCGGACCCACCACCGAGGCCCTGGTGCGCCGCCGGGCCACCCTGGGCCTGCCGGTCGACGGCGAGGCCCCGGTGCTGGTCGACGCCGAGGGTCGGCGGCCCGACCGGGCCGCGGTGCCGCTGACGCTGCGCCGGGCCCGCTCGGTGCGCATCTCGATCGACGGCAACGCGCACTTCTGCCGCGGGCTGCTCGCCACCCGCTACCCGGGCGCCGAGGACGACCAGGTCCCGCGCGCCGACGACCGCCCCCTCCTGCCCCTCCTCCCCCAGAAGGTGAACTCATGAAGGCCGTCCGGGTCATCGGTTACCACCAGAAGCTGCAGATGGACGACCTCCCGAAGCCCGAGGTGACCGGGCCGCACGACGTCGTCGTCAGGATCGGGGGGGCCGGCGTCTGCCGCACCGACCTGCACATCCTCGAGGGGCAGTGGGCGGAGAAGTCCCAGGTCACGCTGCCGTACACGATCGGGCACGAGAACGCCGGGTGGGTCGACGCCGTCGGCTCGGCGGTGACCAACGTGGCCGTCGGGGACAAGGTCATCCTGCATCCGCTGGTCACCTGCGGGCTGTGCCGCGCCTGCCGGGCCGGGAACGACGTGCACTGCGAGAACTCGAAGTTCCCGGGCATCGACAGCGACGGCGGCTACGCCGAGTACCTGAAGACGTCGGCCCGCAGCTGCGTGAAGATCGACGACTCGCTGGAGCCCGCCGACGTCGCCGCCCTGGCCGACGCCGGCCTGACCGCCTACCACGCGGCCGCCAAGGCAGCCCGGCTCCTGCGGGCCGGGGACCGGTGCGTGATCATCGGCGCCGGGGGTCTCGGCCACATCGGCATCCAGGTGATGCACGCCATCTCGCCGGCGGAGCTCATCGTCGTCGACCGCAACCCCGACGCGGTGAAGCTGGCGCTGTCCATCGGCGCCGACCACGCGATCGTGGCCGACGGCAACCTCGTCCAGCAGGTGCTCGACCAGACCGGCGGCCACGGCGCCGAGGTCGTCATCGACTTCGTCGGGGAGGGCGGGTCGACCAAGCAGGGGATCGCGATGACCCGGCGGGCCGGGAACTACCTGGTGGTCGGCTACGGCGAGAACGTCGACGTGCCGACCATCGACCTGGTCTCCTCCGAGATCAACATCCTGGGCAACCTGGTCGGCAGCTACAACGACCTGGTCGAGCTGATGGCCCTCGCCGCGCAGCAGAAGGTGCGGCTGCACACGGTGAAGTACGCCCTGGACGACTTCCAGTCCGCGATCGACGACCTCGACGCCGGCCGGGTCCGGGGCCGCGCGATCCTGGTGCCGTGACCACCGGGGGTGCCCCGTCCACCGGGCGGGGCACCCCCGGCCACGGTCGATGGGCCCCGCCGCCGTCGTGGGTCAGCTCCGAGCACCGCGCCTCGGGGCTCGGAGCGCGTCGTCACACCCCCGCTCGCGTGCCCGCGGGGTCAGGAGGGGCAGGGCGAGTGCGGCCGGGATCAGGGGCACGGCGGCCACCAGCACGAGTTCGGCACGCTGGCCGCCGGCCCCGGTGAGCGCTCCCCCGACGACCGGCGCCGCGAGGCCGGCGCAGCCCCAGGCGGTGAAGACCCGGCCGTAGGCCCGCGAGAAGGCGCGGGGCCCGACCCGGTCCACCGTGGCGGCGGGCACGAGAGCGGACACCGCGCCGTAGGCGAGACCCGTGCCGACGAACGCGGAGAGCACCGCCCACGTCTCGGTCGGGCCGGCCAACCCCCCGACCGAGGCCGCGGCGACGGCCAGCGCCGTGCCCAGCGCCGTCCGGCGGCCCACCCGGTCCGACCACCACCCGGAGAGCAGCCGTCCGCCGAGGTTGCCGGCCGCCAGCATCGAGACGGCCGCGCCGGCC
>JAOPWG010000138.1 GCA_025965775.1 Modestobacter sp.
CGGGTCATCGGCATCCTGAAGGCGTACACGACCCGCGTGGGCTCGGGCCCCTTCCCGACCGAGCTGTTCGACGCCAGCGGCGAGTACCTGCGCAAGCAGGGCGGCGAGGTCGGCGTGACCACCGGCCGGGACCGGCGCTGCGGCTGGTTCGACGCGGTCGTCGCCCGCTATGCCAGCCGGGTCAACGGGATCACCGACTACTTCCTCACCAAGCTCGACGTGCTGTCGGGCCTGGAGACCGTGCCGATCTGCGTGGCCTACGACGTCGACGGGGTCCGGCACGACGAGATGCCGATGACGCAGACGGAGTTCCACCACGCGAGGCCGATCTACGAGGAGCTGCCCGGCTGGTTCGAGGACATCAGCCACTGCCGGAGCTTCGAGGAGCTCCCGGCCAACGCCCAGGCCTACGTGTGGAGGGTGGAGGAGCTCGCCGGTGCGCGGGTCAGCGTGATCGGCGTGGGACCGGGGCGGGACGAGAACGTCGTCGTGCACGATTTGATCTGACGTCCTTCGGACGTCACCGCGGCCAGGAGCCGTTCCCGGCCGAGCTGAGCCGTTCCGTGCCCTGGCGGCGGGGAGCCTCCGGCCCCCGCGCCGCCGGGGCACAGCGGTCCTCCGGACCGCAGTTCCTCAGCTACGCGGGCGGACCGGGGCGAGGGCGTCGGCGGACAGCTCCGCCCGCGCGCGGTGGGCTGTGTCGGGCGCGTCGGTGATCACGCTGTCGACGCCGAGGGCGAAGAGCAGCCGGGCCTCGGTCTGTGCGTCCCCCAGGCCGCTCGGGTCGTCGCCGGAGCGGAGGTGGCGCGGGAGGAAGACGTTCTCCGGACGGAGTGTCCACGGCGCGACGGTCAGGCCGGCCCGATGCGCCTGGGTGACGAGATCGGAGACGCCGACCAGCGTGCCGTCCGCGCCGTGCAGCAGGATGCGACCCTTGTGCGGCGCGATCCCGTCCGCGTAGGTGGAGATCTCGCGCAGGCCCGCCGGGGTCACCAGGGCGTCCTGCACACCTTCCTCCTCGATCAGCTGCACCAGCGGGGTGCTGCGCGGCCCCAGGTCCGCCCGCAGCTCCCGCAGGGCGCTGGGTTCGAACGACATGACCACCATCGGGCCCTCGGCGCCGGTCGAGCCCAGCCGGCGGAGCTCGTCGGCGACCAGCTCGGTCATCGGCAGCCCCTGGGCGGCGAACCACGCGGGGTGCTTGAGCTCCGCCTGCACGCGGACCGGCCGGGAGGGCGTGGACCGCCGCCGGGCCAGCGCCACGACCTCGGCGAGGGTGAGGACCCCGTAGCGGCCGTCGTAGGCGGTGTTCAACGGCCGGACGCCGGGCATCCGCTCGACGGCGCGCAGGGTGCGCAGCTCGGCGAGGGTGAAGTCCTCGGTGAACCAGCCGGTCAGCTGCTCGCCGTCGACCTCCTGGGTGCGCCGGCGAGCGGCGAACTCGGTGTGCTCGGCGACGTCGGTGGACCGGGACAGCTCGTTCTCGTGCCGAGCGACGAGGACGCCGTCCCGGGTGAGGACGAGGTCGGGCTCGATCCGGTCAGCGCCCAGGTCGATGGCGAGTTCGTAGCTGGCGAGGGTGTGCTCGGGTCGGTAGCTCGGCGCCCCGCGGTGGCCGATGACGACCGGTTCCTGCGTGCGGCGGGGCGGCGGCGCGGTCTTCAGGCCGGTCTCCTGCATGGTTTTCAGTGGAACGCGCGTTCGTGTCATCCACGCGAACGCGCGCCGACGGGTAGCCGACGAATGAGCGGACAGGCGCCTCACCTGCACGTCCTCGCCACTTCTGTGACAGATGTCGCAGCCCTCGGCTGGAATGCCCGTGCCGAGGGGGACGTGCGTGCGTGCTACGCGGTCGCCGCGGCGATCGACCGGGGGAGCGCTGGACCGCACCGGCTCACCGCTGACTCCGCCCAGCCGCCCCACACCCCGGCCACTGACCCGCGGCGGACATGCCGTCTCCGCGCCGGACGGGGCGGTCGGTAGGTTCAGCGCCGTGCGCGTGCTCGTGATCGGCTCCGGTGCCCGGGAGCACGCCCTGTGCGTGGCTCTGCAGTCCGACCCGGCGGTGACCGCGCTGGCCTGTGCCCCGGGCAACGCGGGTACCGCCGCGATCGCAGAGGCCTTCCCGCTGGAGGCCGCCGACCCGGTCGCGGTCGCCGCGCTGGCCGTCGAGTGGTCGGCCGACCTGGTGGTGGTGGGCCCGGAGGTGCCGCTGGTCGCCGGGGCTGCCGACGCGGTCCGTGAGGCCGGCATCGCCTGCTTCGGCCCATCCGCGCAGGCCGCCCAGATCGAGGGGTCCAAGGCCTTCGCCAAGCACGTGATGGCCGCCGCCGGCGTGCCCACCGCGAAGGCGTGGCCCGTGGGGGGCCCGGCCGAGCTGGAGACGGCGCTCGACGAGTCGGCGCAGGTGAGCGGCGGCGGCCCCTACGTGGTCAAGGACGACGGCCTGGCGGCCGGCAAGGGCGTGCTGGTCACCGCCGACCGCGACGCGGCGCTGGCCCACGGCAGCGCGGTGCTCGAGGCCGGGCACGCGGTGCTGGTCGAGGAGTTCCTCGACGGTCCGGAGGTGTCGCTGTTCGCGCTGTCGGACGGGACGACGGTGGTTCCGCTGCTGCCCGCCCAGGACGCCAAGCGGCGCGACGACGGCGACGGCGGCCCCAACACCGGGGGGATGGGCGCCTACGCGCCGTTGCCCTGGGCGCCGTCCGGGCTGGTCGAGGAGGTGCTGGCCACGGTGCTGCAGCCGACGGTCACCGAGATGGCCCGCCGCGGCGAGCCGTTCGTCGGGCTGCTCTACGCCGGACTGGCCCTGACCTCCCGCGGCGTCCGGGTGGTGGAGTTCAACGCCCGCTTCGGCGACCCGGAGACCGAGGTCGTGCTGCCGCTGCTGGAGACGCCGCTGGCCGGGCTGCTGCACGCGGCCGCGACCGGCACGCTGGACCGCCAGCCGCCGCTGCGCTGGCGGGACGGTGCCGCGGTGACCGTCGTCGTCGCCGCGCCCGGTTACCCCGAACGCTCCCGGACCGGCGACATCGTCACCGGCGCGGACGGCGAGGGGGTGCTGCACGCCGGGACCCGCCTGGGCCCCGACGGTGCGGTGCACTCGGCCGGTGGCCGGGTACTCGCGGTCACCGCGGTCGGCGCCGACCTGGCCGCGGCCCGACAGGCCGCCTACGAGCGGGTTGCCGCTGTGCGACTGGCCGACGCGCACTGGCGCACCGACATCGGCCTGGCCGCCGTCGAGGGCCGGATCGTCGTCGGCTGACGGCCTGCGGGGGCATCCCAGGGAGCTGCGGAGCCGACCGGGAGTGAGCATCGCAGCGAGCGCCAGCGAGGGAGGAGCGGAGCGACCGCGGAGGCGACCCGTGCCGCAGCGACCGAGGAGCGGATCGCGGCGCGGCAGCCGACCAGTGCCACGGTGCCGATCAGCTGACGGCGTGCCGGAGAGGACCTAGCCGGTCCGGACCAGCCGCCGGGCCCGCCGGGTGTCCGGTTGTGGAGGTCGTGGTCCCTCGTCCCGTCGCGACAGGTACGTGCCCGCGACGTTGGTGCAGGCGATCACCGGCACCGCGATGAGAGCGCCGAAGATGCCGCCGACCAGCAGTCCCGCGGCGATGCCCAGGACCACGGCCAGCGGGTGCACCGACACGGCCCGGCCCATCAGCAGAGGCTGCAGGACGTGGCCTTCGAGTTGCATGATCACCACGATGAGGCCCAGGGCGACGAGGGCCCGGACGGGGCCGACCGCGACCAGGGTCACCAGCACCGACACCGTGCCGGCCAGGAACGACCCGATGATCGGGATGAACGCGCCCAGGAACACCAGTGCGGCCAGTGGGATGACCAGCGGCGTGCCCATGAAGAGCAGCCCGATGCCTATGAAGACGGCGTCGAAGGCGGCGACGACGACGGTCGCCCGCACGTAGGAGATCAGGGTCCGCCAGGAACGCCGGGCGGCTTCGTCGAGGTAGGCCTGGGAGTTGACCGGGGCGAGCCCGACCACCCACAGCCAGATCTGCCGGCCGTCCTTCAGGAAGAAGAACAGCGTGAACAGCGTCAGCAGCGCGCCGGTGAAGACCTCGCTGACCGTGGCCGCCGTGCTCAGGGCTCCGGTCGTGAGCAGGGACTTGTTGGCCACGATGGCGTCCTGGGCGCTGGCCACGGCTTCGTTGATCTGGTTCTGCGAGATCGGGAAGGTGCGGACGGCCAGGTCCTGGATCCGGGTGAGTCCCTGGCCCACCTGGTCGGCGAGGTCGTTGTAGCCGGCCGCGAACTGCTCGACCACCAGGGTGACGATCCCGGCGACCACGCCGAGGCCGACGATCAGCATGGTCAGGGCGGCCAGCGCGTCGGGCCAGCCGTAGCGGCGCAGGGCGGCCGCGCCGGGCTGCAGGAGGGCGGCCAGCAGGAGGCCGATGAACACCGGGACGATGACGACGGTCAGGTAGGCCGTGGCCTGCAACAGCAGGTAGAGCGCCGCGACGACCACCACGGCGCGCCAGGACCAGGCCGCGGCGACCCGTAGTCCGTTGGGTACGGACCGGTCGGCCGCCCGCGGGACGTCCGGTCCCAGCAGGCTGCCGCGGCTGCGGTCCCGGCCCGGGCGCGGCGGAGGGCCGCCGGGTCGTGGCGGGCCGCTGATGCCGCCGGGGACGTCGACGTCGGGCGCCCCCGGGGCCGGTGAGCCGACCGCGGGGTCGCGACCGTCCCCCGAGCCGTCCCCCGAGCCGTCCCCCGAGCCGTTGACCTCCGCCGTCGGGGCCGGCTCGGCCGCTGCCGTGCCGGCCAGGGGCGGGGACGCGACCCGGGTGATGGCGGCGACCCTCGCGGCGGGCCTGCCGTCGGCCGGCCCGCTGATGTCGGGCTCGAGGTGCCCGTGCCGTTCGTCGTCCATGACCAGGACGACATGGGTGTCCGACCAGCCGTGGGGGTCCTGCTCGGCGGCCCGGATCCGCTCCCGGGCGCGCTCGATCAGGCGGATGGCCCGTCGGAACATCGATCCTCCAGGCGGCCGGGTACGGGGGCTGGTCCAGCGTCGCAGGTCGTGCGGGAGAATGACCCCCGTGGCGCTCCGAACTCACCAGTCCTCCCCGGTACCCGCATGATCGGCCGTTACACCCTGCCCGAGATGGGCCGCGTGTGGAGCGAGCAGCACAAGTACGAGCTGTGGTGCCGCGTGGAGACCCTCGTCCTGGAGGCGCACGCCGCCGCCGGCCGCGTGCCCGCCGACGTGGTCGAGCCGGTGCGCAACGCCCCGCCGCCGACCCCCGGGCGGGTCGCCGAGATCGAGGAGACGACGCAGCACGACGTCATCGCCTTCCTCACCGCCTGGGCGGACAACACGACCCCGCGGTCGGCCGCGGCCTACGTGCACCACGGGATGACGTCGTCGGACCTGCTGGACACCGCGCTCGCCGTGCAGCTGACCGATGCCACGGACGTGCTGCTGGCCAAGGCAGATCGGCTGGTGGCGGCCCTGCGGGACCACGGGCTGGCCCACCGGAACACGATCAAGGTGGGCCGCACGCACGGCGTGCACGCCGAGCCGGACGGGTGGGGACATCGGGTCGCCGAGATCGAGGAGACGACGCAGCACGACGTCATCGCCTTCCTCTCCTCGTGGGCGGACAACACCGAGCCCCGCTCGGCCTCCGCCTACGTGCACCACGGCATGACCTCCTCAGACCTGCTGGACACCGCGCTG
>JAOPWG010000085.1 GCA_025965775.1 Modestobacter sp.
ACACGAACCTGCTCGGCGAGCCCCCGGCCACGCGGCTGCCGGCCGACGAGGCCCCCGACGCGGCGCTGATCGCCGGTACCGACCCGGCCGAGGTGGCCGCGGCGCACCCGACGTCCAGCGCGGCGTCGGCGGCCTCGTCGGCCGGCAGCAGCGTGGCCGGCGGCTCGCCCAGCAGGTTGTGGTGGGAGTGCGTCATGTCAGCCCGCCTGCGACTGGCCGGCCGACAGCAGGTCCTCGCAGGCGCGGACGACCCGCTCGGCCATGTTGGTCTCCGCCAGCTTCATGTACGTCCGCGGGTCGTAGGCCTTCTTGTTGCCGACCTCGCCGTCGACCTTCAGCACGCCGTCGTAGTTGGTGAACATGTGGCCGGCGATCGGCCGGGTGAAGGCGTACTGGGTGTCGGTGTCGACGTTCATCTTGACCACGCCGTAGGACAGTGCCTCACGGATGTCCTCCAGGTCCGAGCCGGAGCCGCCGTGGAACACCAGGTTGAACGGCTTGCTGCCCGGGGAAAGGCCGAGCTCCTTCGCGACGACCTCCTGGCCGCGCCTGAGGATCTCCGGGCGCAGCTTCACGTTGCCCGGCTTGTAGACCCCGTGCACGTTGCCGAAGGTGGCGGCCAGCAGGTAGAGGCCCTTCTCGCCGAGCCCGAGAGCCTGCGCGGTGCGGATGAAGTCGCCGTCGGCGGTGTACAGCTTCTCGTTGATCTCGTGCGCGACGCCGTCCTCCTCGCCGCCCACGACGCCGATCTCCACCTCCAGCACGATCTTGGCGGCGGCGCACTTCTCGATCAGTTCCTGGGCGATCTTCAGGTTCTCGTCCAGGTCGATCGCCGACCCGTCCCACATGTGCGACTGGAACAGCGGCTCCTGGCCGGCGTCCACCCGGTCCTTCGAGATCGCGATCAGCGGCCGGACGTAGCTGTCCAGCTTGTCCTTGGGGCAGTGGTCGGTGTGCAGCGCCACCTGGACCGGATAGCGCTCGGCGACCACGTGGGCGAACTCGGCCAGCGCCACGGCCCCGGTCACCATGTCCTTGACCCGGGTTCCCGAGCCGAACTCCGCACCGCCGGTGGAGACCTGGATGATCCCGTCGCTGCCGGCGTCGGCGAAGCCGCGCAGGGCCGCGGTGATCGTCTCCGACGACGTGCAGTTGATGGCCGGATAGGCGAAGCCGCTCTCCTTCGCCCGGCTGATCATGTCTGCGTAGACCTCGGGGGTCGCGATGGGCATGCGTGCACTCCTGGCGTCGGGGTCAGCTGCTGTGCTGGGCGTCAGTATCGCGTCGTTGCGGCCCCCACGGGCCGGCAGGGCGCCGCCGACCGGTCGCTCAGCCCTGTTCGGTTCGGCTGACCGCCCGGGCGGCGACGGCCACCGGGTCGTAGACCGGGGAGAACGGCGGGGCGTAGGACAGGTCGGAGCCGGCCAGGTCCTCGGCGGTCATCCCGGCCCAGATGGCGGTGGCCAGGACGTCGATGCGCTTGCCCGACCCCGGCCCGCCGACGACCTGCGCGCCCAGCAGCCGCCCGGAGCCGCGCTCGCTGATCAGCTTCACCGCCATGTCCTCCGCGCCGGGGAAGTACCCGGCCCGGGTGGTCGCCTCGATGGTCTCGGCGCGGTAGCCGAACCCGGCCTCCTCGGCCTGGGTGGTGCACAGCCCGGTCCGGGCGATCTCCAGGTCCCCGACCTTGGTCAACGCCGTCCCCAGGACGCCGGGGAACCGGGCCGGCCGGCCGCCGATGACCGAGCCGGCGACCCGGCCCTGCTTGTTGGCGTGGGTGCCGAGCGCGACGTGCGCGGCCTCGCCGGTGATCCGGGAGAACGTCTGCGCGCAGTCGCCGGCGGCGAAGACCTCCGGGTGGTCCCGGCAGCGCTGACTGTGGTCGACGTCGATCGCCCCGGTGGTACCCAGCGCCAGACCAGCCTCCGCGGCGAGCGTGACCTCCGGGCCCATGCCCAGCCCGAGGACGACGAGGTCGGCGTCGTAGCTGCCCTCGTCGGTGCGCACGCCGCAGGCCCGGCCGGCCGCGTCGAGCAGCACCTCGCGCACCGCCTGGTCGGTGTGCACGGCCATGCCCATCCCCCGCATGCCGGCGCAGACCCGCTCGCCCATGTCGGCGTCCAGCAGCTGCATGGGCAGCGGATCGGCCAGCACGACCGTGACCTCCAGCCCGCGTCGCTGCAGCGCCTCGGCCATCTCCAGGCCGATGTAGCCGCCGCCGAGGACCAGGCCGCGCCGGGCACCGGCGTCGATGGCCGCCCGGACCGCCGCGCCGTCGTCGAGCCGGTGCACGCCGAACACGCCGGGGGCGTCCAGCCCCGGGATCGGCGGGCGGCTGGGGCGCCCGCCGGTGCCGACCACCAGGTGGTCGTACCCGAACCGGGCGCCGCCCCCGGCCACCACGTGGCCGGCGTCCAGGTCGATGCCCACGACCCGGGTGCCGGTCTGCACGGTGATCTCCCGCGCGGCGAACTCCGCGGGGGTGCGGGCGATCAGCTCGTGCCGGCCGCCGACCTGCCCGCCGACCCAGTACGGGATGCCGCAGGCGGAGTAGGAGACCTCGCCGTCCTGCTCCAGGACGACGATCTCCAGCTCCGCGGCGGGCCGCAGCCGGCGCGCCTGAGCGGCGGCGGACATGCCGGCGGCGTCGCCGCCGATGACCACGAGCCGGTGCGCGTCCGCCATTCGGCGAGCGTCTCATCTCACCAGACCGACGGCCAGCTCCGGCCGGCCGGAGCTGCTGTCAGGCGCGGAGCGACGTGAGCACCGCCGGTGGTCTACTGCCCGTGCTTCAGGCCCGGCTCGCCGCTGCGGAACTGGATGAGCTCCGGGCTCCCGACCCGCCGGTCGTCCGGGTCGGGCCGGCGCCTGCCGACCGGCAGCACTGCCCTGTCGTACGAGTTCTCGAGCATCATGGCGCTCGCCACGTACCAGGCGACGAGGGCAGACCGACGAACAGCCAGCCGGCCACCGTCTCCGCCCAGGACACACCGGCGGTGAACCCGATGGCGGCGAACGTGGACCCCGCCGCGAGCAGGGTGAGGACGGCGGTCAGGGCGACGCTCTCGTTCGGTATCGCGGCCACGCGGCCCAGGTGATCGCGGCCAGGACGATGAACCAGTACCCAAGGGCCACGAACGCCCCGGTTGGCCACGAACGCCCCGGTTGGCACGGTGGGCACGGTGGGCATGCCCAGCGCGACCAGCAGGTACATCACGCCGTAGGCGAGCCAGAACGACCCCCACATGCCGTGCATGGCAGTGGCGAGTCCGTCCCGGGCGCGGTGTCGTCCCCCACCAGCCGGCCATGTCGGAGGCGACGATGAACGTGGCACCGGCGAAGCCGTAGAGCCCCAGGATGGAGGGGGCGGCGACCGGTTGCCGGGGTGGAGCGGCTGTGCTCCTGCCAGAAGCCGCGGTCGATGTCGGGATGTCCGTCGAGGGCATCAAGGGGTCGGTGGGTCGCGCCCCGGGTCATGACAGTGCTCCGAAGAGGAATGGGGTTGTCCGGGGTCGAGGTGACGTGCCACGCGCTCGTACTCGGACGGCTCACGGACCCTCGGGCACCGCCCCGCGGAGGTCGCGGACGCGAACGCGGTGGAACCAGGGCTCCGAGAGCACTACCTGGCTTATGCCCACTCCCAGCTCGGACGATCCAGGCCGTCACCCGGGATCCCCCGGATGGACACCGCTCATGTGCAGCCGATCCGGCTGTTCTCTCGTCCCCCAGCGCCACGTCGTTCGTCTCAGCGATTCAGGACGGCCGGTCCCGGTGTGCACCGGTCCGTCAGGAGCCGGCGAGCGCCCCCCGGGCGCCCAGATCGGCCCGGTGCGACCGGCGGAACAACTTCCCCGGGTTGAGCAGGCCGGCCGGGTCGAGCGCGTCCTTGATCGCCTGGTGGACCGACAGCGACACCGGGCCGATCTCGCGCTCGAGCCAGTCCGCCTTGAGGGTGCCGACGCCGTGCTCCCCGGTGATCGTGCCGCCGAGGGACAGCCCCAGCTCCAGGATCGCGTCGAAGGCGGCGAAGGCCCGGGTCCGCTGGTCGTCGTCGGCACCGTCGAAGACCACCGTCGGGTGCATGTTGCCGTCCCCTGCGTGCCCCACCACGCCGATGACCAGGCCGGCGCGCGCGGCGATCGCCTCGCAGCCGTCGAGGAAGGTGGCGACCTGGGACCGCGGCACGGCGACGTCGTCGAGCAGCAGGCTGCTGCCCAGCCGCTCCAGCGCCGGCAGCGCCATCCGCCGCGCGGTCATCAGCAGGTCGCCCTCGGCCGGGTCGTCGGTGGAGTGGACGAAGACCGCTCCCGCCTCCTCGCACAACCGTGCGAGGACGGCGATCTCCTCGGCGGCGGCCGCACCGCCGCTGTCGGACTGGGCCAGCAGGAGCGCCGCGGCGTCCCGGTCGAGGTCGGCCTTCATCAGGTCCTCGACCGCGCGGATGCACGTCCGGTCCATCACCTCGAGCATGCTCGGCACCAGGCCGCTGGTGACCACCGCCTCGACGACCTGCCCGGCCTGCGCGCTGGTCGGGAAGCTGGCAACGAGGGTGACCGGCGGGGCCGGGGCCGGTCGCAGCGCCAGCGTCGCCTCGGTGATCACCCCGAGGGTGCCCTCGGAGCCGACGAAGAGCCGGGCCAGGTCATAGCCGGCCACGCCCTTCACCGTGCGCCGGCCGGTGCGCAGCACCCGCCCGTCGGCGAGCACGACCTCCAGGCCGAGCACGTAGTCGGTGGTGACGCCGTACTTGACGCAGCACAGCCCACCGGAGTTCACCGCCAGGTTGCCGCCGATGGTGCACCAGTCGTAGCTGGCCGGGTCCGGGGGATAGAACAGCCCGTGCCCGCGGACGGCGTCGCGCAGGGTCTTGTTGACCACCCCGGGCTGGACGACGGCCAGCCCGTCGGCGGGTGCGACCTCCAGGACGGCGTCCATCCGGGTGAGCACCAGCGTGATGCAGCCGTCGACGGCGTTGGCCGCACCGACCAGCCCGGAGCCCGCGCCGCGCGGCACCACCGGCACCCCGTAGCGCGAGGCCACCTGCATCACCGCGACGACCTCGGCGGTGCTGCGGGGCAGAACCACCGCCGCCGGCAGGCCGGCCTCGACCAGCATCGCCTGGTCCCGGGCGTAGGCGACGGTGACGTCGGGGTCGGTGAGCACGCTGTCGGTTCCGAGGGCGTCCTGGAGTTCGCGGACCCAGGGCGCGGGAAGGGCGGTCACCTCCTGGACGCTACGTCCTCGACGACACGCCGGGCCATCGGCGGGCGCCGTCCTCAGGCCGCGCTCAGGGCCGCCACGTACCGTGCTCGCCGATGGTCATCGACGCGGCCCCCGCCTTCCTGGACACCCAGTACCTGCTGAACACCTTCGGGCTGATCGGCATCCTGGTCATCGTCTTCGCCGAGTGCGGGCTGCTCG
>JAOPWG010000172.1 GCA_025965775.1 Modestobacter sp.
TTGTGGTGGTTCCCCCACGGGTAGGCGCCGGGCTTGATGGTCGTGAACTCGTAGCGGCCCAGGCTGTCGGTGACGACGCGGCCCAGCCCGTCGAAGTGCGGGTCCAGCGGCGCGGGCCAGTTGTCGATGACGTGCCGGTAGCGGCCGGCGGCATTGGCCTGCCAGACCTCGACGAGGGCACCGGGGACCGGGCGGCCGTCGCTGTCGAGCACCCGCCCGTGGACGGTGATCCGCTGGCCCTGGGCCTCGCCACCCATGCGCAGGGTGAGGTCGGCGTCGCCGGCGGTGACCCGGTCCTCGCCCAGCACCGGGCCGGTGACCTCGGTGAGCCGGTGCGGCAGGTCCACCGGCGTGCGCAGTGGCGCGCGCAGCGCGGTGCTCTTGTAACCGGGGAAGGCCACCGGCGTCCGGCGGTCCTCGGGCTCGCGCAGGTAGCGCGGCACGATCAGCGCGCTGTCCGACGGCGGTCGCGGCTCCCGCGATGTGGTCCCGGTCATGCCCGGACGGTAAGCCCCGGAGCTAGGCTGCCCAAGCTCCGACTTCCGCTGAGCAGAAGGCAGGTGCGCGTGGCCGGCGGCGCCTCGACGTCGGGCAGGTCGGTGACCTCCCGGGCCCTCGGCGTGCTCGACGCGTTCGACACCGACCATCCCCGGCTCACCCTGTCCGAGGTGGCCGAGCGCTCGGGCACCCCGCTGACCACCGCCCACCGGCTGCTCGCCGAGCTGGCCGCCTGGGGTGCGCTGGTCCGCCGCCCCGACGGCCGGTACGAGATCGGCCGCAAGCTGTGGGACCTCGGCCTGCTCGCCCCTGTCCAACTGGAGCTGCGCCAGGTCGCCTCGCCCTTCCTCCTGGACGTGCACACCGCCACCCGGGACACCGTCCACCTCGCCGTCCGGGACGGGGTGCGGGCGCTGTACGTGGAGCGGATCTCCGGCCGGGAGTCGGTGCCGGTGGTCAGCCAGGTGGGCAGCCGGCTGCCGTTGCACACGACCGGGGTGGGCAAGGTGCTGCTGGCGGCGGCGCCGGACGAGGTGGTCGAGCAGGTGCTGCGGAACCTGACCCGGGAGACCCGGCACAGCGTCGTCGACCCGCGGGTGCTGACCCGTGACCTGGCCGACGTGCGGCGCCGGGGGGCGGCCCGCACCTCGGAGGAGATGTCCCTGGGCGCCCTGTCCATCGCCGTGCCGGTCACCGTCGAGCGACCCGCCGGACCGGTGGTCGCCGCGGCGCTGGGCATCGTCGTCCCGGTCCACCGGCGCGATCCCGGCCGCCTGGTGCCGGTGCTGCAGGTGGCTGCCCGGGGCATCGGCCGTGCGCTGTCGCAGACCGTCGAGTTCCGCTGACCTGGCTTCCGCTGGCCAGAAGCAGCTGGTCGCCGGAGCGCGGTCGCCGGGGTCACACTCGCAGCGTGCGCACACAGGTGGGGATCATCGGCGCCGGCCCGGCGGGCCTGCTGCTCTCGCGGTTGCTCCAGCTGCAGGGCATCGACACCGTCGTCCTGGAGAACCGCTCGCGCGACTACGTGGAGGCGCGGATCCGGGCCGGCATCCTCGAGCAGCACACCGTGCAGACGCTGCGGGACGCCGGGATGGGTGAGCGCCTCGACCGCGAGGGGCTGCCGCACGACGGGGTGTACCTGCAGTACCCGGGCACCCGGCACCACCTGGACTTCGAGGAACTCTGCGGCCGCAAGGTCTGGGTCTACGGGCAGACCGAGGTCACCAAGGACCTGATCAAGGCGCAGCTGGACGACGGACCGCCGCTGCTGTTCGGCGTCTCCGACGTCAGCCCCGAGGACGTCGACGGCGACTCCCCGCGGATCCGCTTCACCGACGCCGACGGGGTCGCCCGGGTGCTGGAGTGCGACGCCATCGCCGGTACCGACGGCTTCCACGGCGTCTCGCGACCGCTGGTCGCCGCCAGCACCCGGGGCCGGCTCTGGGAGCGCACCTACCCCTTCGCCTGGCTGGGCATCCTGGCCGACGTCGCCCCGTCGGAGGAGGAGCTCGTCTACGCCTGGCACCCCGAGGGCTTCGCGCTGCTGTCGATGCGCTCCCCGTCGGTGTCCCGGCTCTACATCCAGGTCGATCCCACGGAGAAGATCGAGGACTGGTCCGACGACCGGATCTGGGACGCGCTGTCCACCCGGCTGGCCCTGGAGGGCTGGTCGCTGCAGACCGGGCCGGTCACGGAGAAGTCCGTCCTGCCGATGCGCTCGTTCGTCAGTGCCCCGATGCGACGCGGCCGGCTGTTCCTCGCCGGCGACGCGGCGCACATCGTGCCGCCGACCGGCGCGAAGGGCCTGAACCTGGCCGTCGCCGACGTCACGCTGCTGGCCTCGGCGCTGGTCCGGCTGCTGCAGGACAAGCAGACCGACCTGGTCGACAGCTACTCCGACAGGGCGCTGGCACGGGTCTGGCGGTGCACCCACTTCTCCTGGTGGATGACCTCGATGCTGCACCGCGCCGGTGACGACTTCGACGCCGAGCTGCAGCTGTCCCAGCTGCGCCGGGTCTGCTCGTCGGAGGCTGCGGCCCGCGAGCTCGCCGAGAACTACACCGGGCTGCCCGTCGACCTCTGAGCGCTTTCCGGGACGGCGAGCGGCTGATGCGTGCGGGTGGACCACCTCGTCAGCTTCCGCCACGACAGGCTGCTGGACCGATCGCGGCCCCGGCGTCAACTGGCAGACTTCCCGTACTTGTCGACATACGTTGGTCACTTCTGCCCGGTGCGGGGCAATGACACGGATCAGTCCGCACCACTAACTTCCAGGACATGTTGTCGACGCTCCTGGTCATCGCTGGCGTGCTCGTCGGGCTGCTCGTGCTCCTCGCCCTGATCGTGCACCTGAGCGCCCGGCCCACGGCCAAGCGCGGCACCACCACCGCCGCCCGCACCCCCGCCTGGGTGGTCGACGCCGGTCAGCCGCATCCGGACGCGTGGTCACCACTGTCCAACACCAGCACCCACATCCGCGCCACCCGCTGAGCGGGGCCGCGACCGGAACCGGAGGCCGCTGACCACGCGCCGGTCGTGACCTGACGGCCGGCGGTCACCGCCGTCAAGGCTCCGGTGCGAGCTGTGGACGACGGGCCGCCTGTGGACGGCGCCGGGACGACGACGACGCTCGGCGCCCACGCTCACCGCATGACCTCCCCCCGCCTGGCCGATGTCCCCGTGACCACCCCGCGTGCGCTGCGCCGCCGCTGGGCCGCCGTCCTCGAGCCACCGTCCTCGGACGCCCGCAGCTTCTGGCTGATGTGGCTGCACGCCGACGGCACGGCCCTGCCCCTGGTCGTGCCGGTCGACGAGCTGCCCCGGGAGCCCGCCCCGGACACCGTGGCCCGGCTGGTCGAGATGGCCGCCCTGCTCCGTGACGAGCACACCGCCGGGACCGGGCACGTCGCCGCGGCGCTGTGCCGCCCCGGCCACGCCACCTGCACCGCGAACGACCGGCGGTGGGCCGACG
>JAOPWG010000202.1 GCA_025965775.1 Modestobacter sp.
CGCGCGTCTGGGCGTCGACGGAGGCGAACGGCTCGTCCATGAGCAGGATCTCGGGCTGGTAGGCCAGCGCCCGGGCGATCGCCACCCGCTGCTGCATGCCTCCGGAGAGCTGCCACGGGTAGCGGTCGCCGAAGGCTCCGAGGCCCACCGACTCGGCGGCCTCGTCGGCGAGCCTGCGGGCGGTCGCGCGGTCAACGTCCTTGTTCTTCAGCGGGAAGACGATGTTCTGCCGCGTGGTCATCCAGGGAAACAGCGACCGGCTGTAGTCCTGGAAGACCAGCGCCATCTGCCGGGGCGGGGTGTCAATGCGGACGCCGTGCAGCCGCGCCTCGCCCGAGGTCGGTGTCAGCAGCCCCGACATGCACTTGAGCAGCGTCGTCTTGCCGCAGCCCGACGGGCCCACGACGCAGACGAACTCGCCCTTCTCGACGGTGAACGAGACGTCACCGACGGCCGTGGTGGCCGTCGCCCCCGTCCCGTAAGTTTTGCTCAGATGGTGGATCTCAAGCATTGTGTGGCTCCTCTCGACGACGTCCGGCGGACGGGGCTCATTGCGCGGCCGCTGTTGCTCGTGCCCCCCGATGCCAGCGCAGCACCCGTCGTTCCACGAGGACGAATGCGACGTTGACGAGGTATCCCAGAAGGCCGAGCAGGATCATTCCCGCCCACATGTTCCCCAGTTCGTAGGTTCGCTGGGCCTGGAGTACGAAGTAGCCGATCCCCGACGTCGCCGCGACCATCTCACTGATGACGACGAGGATGAATCCGAGGGACAGGCTGGTACGCATCCCGCCGACGATCTGCGGCAGCGCGGCCGGCAACATGACGCGCCAGAGCCGGTCCCTGCGGCTGATGCCGTAGACCCGGGTGGCGGCGAGGTAGTCCGGCTCGATGCCGCGCACCCCGTCGATGGTCGTCAGCAGAACCGGAAAGAAGCACCCGAACGCAATCAGGCTGACCTTCATGGCGTCGCCCAAGCCGAAGACCAGCAGAGCGAACGGCAGGATCGCCGGCGCCGGCAGGGCGCGCATGAAGTGCACGACCGGGCCGGTGACCCGGGTGAGGGTCGCGGACAGGCCGAGCAGGAAGCCCGCTACGACGCCAAGGCCCACCCCGACGACATATCCGTACATCAGGCGGGTCAGGCTCGGCAGGACATCGCTGACGAACCGATCGAGAAGCAGGGTGTTCCAGAGGGCCTGCAAGATCTCCGTCAGCGGCGGGAAGTAGAGGCTCCCGGCCCGGGCGGACCAGATACCCCAGCCGAGCAGGATCAGTACCGGGACGGCGATCTCCAGCGCCGTGCCCGCAGCGCGGTGTGCCCTCACAGTGCTGCTCCCGTCGGACGGTGCGAGATGTGCCAGTGCAGAATCCGCCGCTCGGCAAGCTCGAGCGCGATGTTGACGCCCCAGCCGAGCAGCCCGGTCGCGAGGATGAGCGCGTACATCAGGGTGTACGAGCCGCCCTGCTGGGCCGAGTTGATCCCCCCACCAAGGCCGGGGGCGCCGACGACGAGCTCAGCGGTAATCGCCAGCACGAGTGCGATGGAGGCGGAGATCCGCAGCCCGGTGGCCGCGTAGGGCAGCGCGCTGGGCAGCGTCACTCGGACCAGCCGGCTCACGGCTCCGAACCCGAACGAGCGGGCCGTGTCGCTCGCGACGGGGTCGACGTCCTGCACCCCGTAGAGCACCTGGATAAGGATCGGCCAGATCGAGGCGAAGACGATCAGGAAGAGCTTGAACTCCATGCCCGTCCCGAAGAGCAGCACCGCGAGCGGGATGAGCGCGACCGAGGGGATCGGCCGCAGGAACTCGATCGGGACCCGGGCGGCCCGGTAGGCCAGCGGGAACGACCCCACCAGGATGCCCACCGGGACCGCGATCAGGATGGCCAGGCCCAGTCCCACTGCCCAGCCGGTCATCGTGTCGCCGACGGCGGACCAGAAGGTCGCGGTGGCCATCTGCTGGGCCAGCACCGCGAAGTCCTCGGTAACCGGCGGGAACGTGTTGCGGTCCACGACCCCGAGCACCGACATCGCCTGGAGCACCACCAGGACGACCAGCACGCCCAGCAGGCCGTAGGCCGACCTGCCGAGGACGCCGCGGGCCCGGGCCTCGATTGTCCGCTCCATGAGCATTTCGCTCACCGCATTCTCCTCGACGGCGCCCCGGTCAGAACCGGCCTGGGCCGGTCGGCGCGACTGGGTTCGCGACCGTCACTTGCCGCCTGCCGAGCCCGCGTCCCAGACCAACGCGTCGATGTCGACGGACTTGGTGAGGAAACCGTTCGCGACCATGAATTCGTTGACGCGCTTGAGTTCGTCGACAGGGATGTCGCCATAGGTGGCACTGACCAGCTTCGGGCCGAGGACCTCCGGCGGGACCTGGGCGAAGGTCGGCACGATGTCGACCATCTCCTGGACGTGCTCGAGGCCGTAGGCGTTGGACTGCTTCACCGCCTCGACGAACCGGCCGACCATGTCGGGGTTCGTGGACACGGTCTTGTCGAGGGTGAAGAAGTAGGCACTGCCCAGCTTCGTCATGTCCGCGGCCTCGACCGAAGACCCGAGCGAGCGGGTCTTGCCGTGCTGCTCGGCGAGCGCAGCGAAGGGCTGGATAAGCCACGCCGCATCGACGTCGCCGCGGTCGAGCGCGGACTCCATGTCCCCGAAGGGCACCTCGAGCAGCTGCACGCTCTTCGGGTCGACTCCGTTGTTGAGCAGGGCACCGACCACAGCGAACGCGCCCAGCCCGCCAAGGTTCGGCACGGCGATCCGCTTGCCGGCCAGGTCGGAGTACTTCTGCACGGTGCTCGCGTTCGGGACGACGACCGGCGAGTCGGGCGAGGCGCCTGCGTTCGCCACGATCCTGATCGGCAGGCCCTTGCTGGCAGCCAGCAGGATCGACGGAATCGCCAGGAAGCCGAACGTGGAATCGCCGCTGACGACAGCGGGCACGACGGCGGCCGGGGCGACTTGGGTCAGGGTGAGCTCGATCCCGGCATCACTGAAGACGCCGTTTTTGATCCCTGCGTAGACCGGCGCCAGCGTCGAGGCGGCCAGGACCGTCGCGCTCACTGGCGTCACCTGGCCCGGTGCCGCGGCCTGTTCCGTGGAGGAACTGCCGCATGCGGCCAGCGCCCCGGCCGTCACTATGGCTACCAGCGCCACAAACGGGCGCCTACCGATCCGTCGCATGAGGACTCCTTTGTCCGAGATACAGAGGGAGGAAGAGGACCGCTGAAACGCGATCCACTGAGAGAGCACGAGAACGGGCAGGAACGGTGGAGTTACCGACGCGAACGACGGACGCCACCGGTGAGAAGGAACAGCCGGGCGTGCGGGCGATCGGCTGTGGTCACGCCCGTGAGCTGCCGGAAGGCGGCCGGCCCCTTGTAAGGAGACGACCAGTTCCGAGTTGAAAAAATGCGATTCATGTATCCGGCTTCGTCGCGCACGCCGACACCACCCGACCAGGTACGCTGACGACATTCTTCTGCACATTACGTGCAGATGTCAATTGGTTCGAGGCAGTAAAAGGCGTGTCGAGTACAGATGCAGCACCGGCGGCGGAGCCCGCTCCACGCGCGCCCGAATCCCTGGCTTCCGAGGCCGCACGGGACAGGAGCTGGTCACGATGGACGAGCTTGACCCGGGGCCGGGATAGCAGCTGCCCGAGTGCCTGCTCGTGGGCGTCGATCGCCGCCCAACCCGCATGGGACACGACGTCCACCCCACGCCGGCCCAGCTCCTCGAGCAGGTGCTCCGCGGGGGCCGGTGACCGGATGTCGAGCCGGTCCGCGAGGAGGTCCTCCACCAGCAGCGACACCGTCTCCTGGGCACACTTCTTGTTCGTTCCGATGACGCCGGAGGGACCCCGCTTGATCCAGCCCGCGGTGTAGATCCCCGGCAGCGGTCCGCCCGACACCGGGTCGAGGACCCGGCCCCCGTCGTTGCCGATCCGGGCGGTCCCCTCGTCGAACGGCACGCCCGGCACCCCGCGCCCGAGGTAACCGACCGACCGCAGGACCAGGCCGGCGTCGAGCGAAGAGACCCGGCCGGTTGGCACGGCGACTGGCGGACCGCTGGCCGGCGCGACGAGCTCGTTGTGCCCGATACGCACGCTGGTGACCCGGCCGCTCCCAGCCAGCTCGATCGGTGAGACGCGGAATCGCAGGACGATGCGCCTGCGGTGCCCCGCGGCCTCCCGCGCGGCGTACCCGGCCAGCACCTCGAGGTTGTCCCCGACCCTCGCCCCGAAAGGCTCGTCGGTCCCGCCGACCGCGCCCCCGGCCAGGTCGGCCGGGTCGACGACGACGTCGCAGTCGGCGAGCCGGCCGAGCTCGCGCAGCTCCGGGGTGGTGAAGGTGGCATCGGCCGGCCCGCGTCGTCCGAGGACGACGATTTCCTCCACGCGGCTGCCCGCGAGTGCCTCGAGGGCGTGGTCGGCGATGTCCGTGCGGACCAACTCGTCGGTCGTCAGCGCGAGCATGCGCGCCACGTCCAGCGCGACGTTGCCGTTGCCGACCACCACCGCCCGCCGCGCGGACAGGTCGAAGCGGTTGCCAGCGGCGTCGGGGTGGCCGTTGTACCAGCCGACGAACTCGGTGGCGGGATGGCTGCCGGCGAGCTCCTCACCCGGTATCCCGAGGCGGCGGTCGCCCGGAGCCCCGGTCGCGTAGAGGACAGCGTGGAAGTGGCCGAGCAGCTCGTCGTGGGAGACGTCGCGGCCGACCTCCACGTTCCCGTGGAAGTGGAAGCCGGGCAGTTGCGCCGTCCGCTCAAAGACCCGGGTGACAGACTTGATCTTCGGATGGTCCGGGGCCACCCCCGCTCGGACCAGGCCCCACGGCGTTGGCAGCCGGTCGAAGACGTGCACCTCGATCGCCGCGTCGCGGGTTGCGAGCAGCTGAGCGGCGGCGTAAGCACCCGCCGGGCCGGAGCCGACGACGGCAACGCGAACACCACCGGGACGGACAGGGGAGGCGCTCGGCCCGCTCATTTGATCATGAACCCGGCGTCGACGCGGATCTGCTGCCCGGTCACGTAGCGGGCGTCGTCCGACACCAGCCAGGCGATCGTCCGTGACACGTCCGCAGGAGTGACGACGTCGACCGGCATCCGGTTGCCGCGCATCGGACCGGCGAGGTCCTCGTGCTGCTCCAGCCACTCGACAAACCACGGGTTGTTGGACATGTCCGTGTCGACCCCGGTCGGATGCACCACATTGACGCGGATGAACTCCGGCGCGAGCTCCCAGGCGAGGGTCGTCATCAAGGCGATGCCCCCATGCTTGGCCGCGTTGTAGTGCGTGCACCCGGCCACCGCGCGCAGGCCGCCTGTCGAGCCCGTGATCACGATCGCTCCCCCGCGGCCACCCGCCCGCATGTGCGGGATGACGGCGCGGCAGGTCTTCCAGACTCCGGTAAGGTTGACGTCGAGCATGTCCTGCCACTGCTCGTCGGTCAGGTCCCAGGTGCTGTCCGCCGCGCTCATGACGCCGGCGTTGGCCACCAGGACGTCCACGCGTCCGAGCTCGGCCATGCAGGTTTCCGCCACAGTGCGGACCTGCGCGGTGTCGCGCACGTCGGCCTCGACGGCGATGCACCGGCGGCCCTGAGCCTCGACCAACGCGACCGTCTCGGCGAGGTCGGCGGCGGTGCCCATCGGGTACTCGACTGTGGCGATGTCGCCAGGGACGTCGCACACGACGACATTCGCGCCCTCGGCGGCGAGCGTAACCGCGTGCGAGCGACCCTGCCCCCGGGCGCCGCCGGTGATGATCGCAACCTTGCCCTCAAGACGGTTCACGACGTCTCCTCCCGGGCCGGTGACCCGACCCCTGCCGGGCCCGCAGGGAGGCAGCGACGCACGTAAGCGTCGGCCGCGGACAGTGCGGTGGTGACCTTCTCCCAGGACCAGCCGGCGGTGCCGTGGCACTTCAAGCTCACCGGGCCGCGGTAGCCGACACTGGCGAGCGTTTCCAGCGGGACCGCGTGGTCAAGGGTCCCGTCGGGGCGCGGGAGCTGCCGCTCGCCGGGGCCGAAGTTGAGGCCGTCGGTCCCGCGCCGGTAAGCGCGGTCGATGTCCCATAAGTAGTAGTAGAAGAGGCGCTTGCGCTCGGCCAGGAACGTGATCGCCTCGCTGATCGAGTCCCCGACGACCCACAGGTGCGGGGGCGCGAGGCAAATCCCGAGATACGGGTCGTCGATGTCGGTGACCAGGCGCCGGATCTGCGCGAGGGTGTCGACGCCCTCGGACCAGCGCTGCTGTTCACCCGCGCCGGACTCGAAGTCCGCCGAGAACGGGACGGTCAGATGGTTCTCCACGGCGATCCGCACGCCGTTGTGGGCGGCGGCCTCGACCAGCGGCGGGAGGAAGCTCGCGACGAAGTCGGGGTAGTCCGCCTCGCAGTCGAAGACCACGGTGTCGACGCCGAGGTCGGCGGCGAACTCAATCCGCTCCAGCATCTCGTCGCGGGTCCGGCCGTACATCGTCAGGCCGCACGGCCGCACGCCGTACCGGTCGAGCAACCGCCGGATCGCGCCCGGGTCGTCGCCCGGGCCCACGTGGTCGGCGAGCGGATGGGCCGAGGACCAGAGGTTGACCTCGGTGAAGCCGAGCCCCGCGAGCTCGCGGACGGCCACCTCGAGGGGGTGGTCATGGTAAGGCAACACCTCGGCGGTGTAACGCAGCGCAGCCACAGGCGCTCCTCATTGAACGGCACGGACGACGTCCGCCCCCGGGGTGTGACCTGGGTCGCTTCGATCGCGGAGCCGCAGTCTTATGTCTGTGGCATGCAAATGTCAACACGTTCGTGTATGCCGGACGCACCCTGCGCCCCCTTTCCAGCAGAGATCGGGGCGATCGCTCGCCGTCACCACGGCAGGCCGCACCCGTAGTCGCGACTTAAGACCACGATCAGTTGACTTCTGTCGATGTCGATCAATACCGTGCGGACGATCAGCCGTGGCCGCATCCACGACACCACGGGCGGAGTGCGCCACGTACCCCCGCCCACAGGCGTCCGCTCCCCGACGGGCACCCCGTCGTGCGACACGCCACCACCATCCCGCCGTTCGCGGTCGCCTGTACGGCCACCGTCCGACGCCTCCTGGAGATGCGCCCCGATGAGTGACGAACTACGCGCCGGAATCATCGGTGCCGGCTTCATCGGGAGGGTTCACGCGCATGCTGTGCGGGCTGCAGGTGGCACCGTGCAACGGGTGGCCTCATCGACCCCGCAGAGCGCCACTGCGGCCGCGTCTAGGCTGGGCGCTCAGGCCTACGCGGACAGCGCGGAGGCACTGATCGACGCCGACGACGTCGACGTCGTGCACGTCTGCACGCCGAACTCGCTGCACCTGGCTCTGGCCAGTCGGGCGATCGAGGCCGGCAAGCCGGTGATTTGCGAGAAACCGCTTGCGGTACGGCTGCTTGACGCGCGGCTGCTCACAACACGGGCGGCGAAGGCCGGGGTGGTGACCGCGGTGCCCTTCGTCTACCGCTTCTACCCCGGGGTCCGGGAGATACGATCCCGCGTCGCCGCGGGTGAGGGCGGCCCCTTGCACATGATGCGCGGGGCCTACCTGCAGGACTGGCAGGTGGCAGGCGCGCCGGCCGGATGGCGAGGCGAGCACGGCGAGGGAGGCGAGTTCCGGGCCTTCGCCGACATAGGCGTGCACTGGTGCGACGTGGTGGAGTTCGTCAGCGGCCAACGGATCACGCAGCTCAGCGCCCGGACCACCAACTCCGGCACGCAAACCACGATGCAGTTCACCACCGACCGGGGGGTCTCCGGGTCGGTGGTGGTCAGCCAGGTCGCCGCCGGACACAAGAACGGGCTGACGTTCTCCCTCGACGGCTTCGACGCGTCGTACCGCTTCGACCAGGAGAACCCGGAGATCGTCCGCATCAGCAGCGCCGCGGAGACGCGCGTGCTCCACCGCGGGTCGCCAGGGCTCTCCCCGCGCCAGTCGGTCCTGCCGCCCGGCCATCCACAGGGGTACCAGGACGGCTTCAACGCCTTCGTTGCGGACGCCTACGCGGCGATCGGCGGGGACGCGCCCGACGGACTGCCCACGTTCACCGACGGGCTTCGGGCCGCCCTCCTCACCGACGCCGTCATCACGTCCTCGAAGTCCTCGACCTGGGTGCAGGTCCCCTCGTGAAACCCAGGCCCCTGGCCGCGCGCCTGCCCGACCTGGCCGAGATGGCCGCTTGGGCGATCCGCCACGACTGCGAGGCGCGCGAGGTCTTCGCCTGGCCCGACCTCGGGGCACCTCCGTTTCACGGCTCGCCCGGCAAGTCCGTCGTCTGCGAGGACTCGTGGGACGTCCTCTGGTGGCGCTACCGCGTCCCCGCCCTCGGCGACGTCGACAAGGTCCACACCGGACTGAAGGTCGCCCACCGCATCGAGCGGCCACTGATCGTCGCCTGAGCAACCACCACGCACCCCCGTCCGGTCCCTGGAGGCCACATGAGCACCGATAGCACGTTCCGGTACGCCTACAACTCGCTCGTCTACGTGGGGGAGGACATCGCCGACTCGATCGAGCGCGTCGCCCGCTTCGGCTACGACGCCATCGAGATCGTCGGCGAGCCAGGACGCATCGACCCGAAGCGGGTCGCGCGGCTCGCCGCCGACGCCGGTATCGCCGTCAGCAGCATCTGCTCGATCTACACGGCCGACCGCGACCTCGTCCATCCCGACCCCGCGCAGCGGGCCGCCGCGGTCGAGTACGTGAAGGACCTCGCGGACTTCGCAGCGGTGATGGGTTGCCCCACCGTCGTCGTCCACCCGACCGCTTGCATGAAGACGGCCCCGCTGGCCGATCCCGACCACGAGTGGGAGTGGGCCGTCGAGTCGATCCGCACCGCGGGCGAGTACGCCGCGCAGCAGGGCGTCAACTTCTCCCTGGAGTGCTGGAACCGCTACGAATCGTACTTCCTCAACCGACTGGAACAGGCACGCGCGCTGTGGGTGGCGACCGGCCTCACCAACGGCGGTGTGCAGGGCGACACCTTCCACATGAACATCGAGGAGGCCTCCATCGCCGAGGCCTTCCGCGCGAGCGCGGGGGTGCTGCAGCACGTGCACCTCGCCGACTCCGACCGCACGGCTCCCGGTGGGGCGCTCATCGACTTCGAGCCGATCGTCGACGTGCTGATCGACATCGGCTACGACGGGTACGTCAGCTTCGAACTGCTGCCCGCCGCGGCCGATCCTTTCGCCTCCGGCCGCCGGGAGGAGTTCTTCGACCGTTACACCGAGCGGGCGATCCGGACGCTGCGCGCCGTCGAGGAGAAGGTGCGCACCCGGCGCGCACTGGGCGGCCGGAGCTGACGTGGCCTCACACCCGATCGGGCTGAGCACCTTCGTGCTCGCCTCTCCGTTCTCCGATGAGAACCTGCACCTGTTCGGCCGCGTCCGCGCCTGGGGCTACGACCTCGTCGAGGTCTGCATCGAGGACCCAGCTGTGCTGACGGCGGCGCGGGTCGCGCGGGCCGCCCGCGACGAGGGCCTGTCGGTGCTGGTGTGCGGGGCCTTCGGGCCTGGCCGCGACGTCTCGCACGAGGACCCGGCGCGCCGTCGGGCCGGGCGCGACTACCTGGAGCACTGTGTCGCCTTCGCCGCCGAGGTGAGAAGTCCGCTGGTCAGCGGCCCGATGTACGCGCCGACGGGACAGGCGCGGCTGCTGGAGCCGGACGAGCGGCGGGCCCAGTGGGACCGCGCGGTCGAAAGCCTGCGCGCTGTCGCATCGCTCGCCGCGGAGGCAGGCGTGGGGCTGGCCGTCGAGCCGCTCAACCGGTTCGAAACCGACCTGGTCAACACCGTCGAGCAAGGCCTGCGGCTCTGCGACGACATCGACGCCGACCACGTCGGCCTGCTGCTCGACACGTTCCATATGAACATCGAGGAGAAGAGCCTGCCTGGCGCGGTGCGCGCCGCCGGCAGCCGGGTCCGCGCCGTGCAGGCCTCGGAGAACGACCGCGGCACGCCCGGCACCGGGCACACGGACTGGGGCGGGACGCTCGAGGCCCTCGACCAGGTCGGCTACACCGGCGCCGTCGTTGTCGAGTCCTTCCTCCCGACGGTCCGCGAGATCGCCCGCGCCGTGTCGCTGTGGCGCCCGGTCGCCCCGTCGATGGACGCGCTCGCGGCCGAGTCTGTGCGCTTCCTCCGCCGGCTCCTCGACGGCGATGGGCACCGGTCCGGGGACGAAGGAACGGAACGATGACTTTACAGACTTGCTCGTCCCCAGCCGCCGAGACGGTCCCTGCCCTCCCGGTCGGCGCGACGCTCCGAGGCTGGCTCGACCATCTCCGGCGGACCGGACGACTTACCCTCGGCAGCCCCGGTATGGACCTGGTCCACGGCGTGGCCGGGCTGGCCAACCGGCTCGACGGCACCAGCGCCACGGTCTTCCCGCACCCGGGGGGGCATTCGGTACCGGTGGTGTCCGGGCTGCTCTCCCGGCGGGCGTGGATGGCCGAGGCGATGGGCGTGCCCCAGCCCGAGCTGCTGCGGCACTTCGAGCAGGCCTGCCTCGAGCCGGTGCCGAGCCGGGAGGTCGCCGGGCCGCCGTGCCAGCAGGTCATGCATCGCGACGTCGACCTCACCCGGCTGCTCCCGATCCCCACCCACAACGAGCACGATCATGGCGCGTACATCACCGCCGGGTTGCTCATCACTCGCCACCCGGACACCGGCGTCCAGAACGTGGCCATCCACCGTCTGCAGGTCAGCGGCCCGGACCGGCTCGGTGCGCTGCTGCTGCCCCGGCACACCCTGGCGTTCTTCCAGGAGCAGGAAGCCGCCGGGCGCGACCTCGACGTGGCCGTCGTCATCGGGGTGGACCCGCTGACCCTGATGGCGTCGCAGGCGATCGTGCCTATCGGGCACGATGAGCTGGAGATCTCCGGCGCGCTACGGGGCTCCGCGCTACCCGTGGCCCGCTGCCTGACCAGCGAGGTACGGGTGCCCGCTGACGCCGAGATCGTGCTGGAGGGCCGGCTGCTCAGAAATGTCCGCGAGCCCGAGGGTCCCTTCGGCGAGTTTCCCCAGTACTACGGCGAGCGCGCCCTTCGGCATGTGATCCAGGTGAGCGCGGTGACGCACCGGGACCTGCCGCTGTTCCATACGATCGTGGGCGGCAGCATGGAACACCTGCTGCTCGGCGGCATCCCCCGCGAGGCGTCGTTCCTGTCGCACCTGCGCCGCACCTTCCCCTCGGTCCGGGACGTGCACCTCTCGCGGGGGGGCACCTGCCGGTACCACCTGGCCGTGCAGATCGACAAGCGCTCGGAGGGCGAGGCCAAGAACGTCATCCTCGGCGCGCTCGCCGTCCACTACGACGTCAAGCACGTCACCGTCGTGGACACCGACGTGGACGTCCACGATCCCACCGAGGTTGAGTGGGCGGTCGCGACGCGCTTCCAGGCCGACCGCGATTTGGTCGTCGTAGCCGGCACTCAGGGTTCGAAGCTCGATCCCTCCACCGAGGACGGGGTCGGCGCCAAGATGGGGCTCGACGCCACCGTCCCGCTCAGCGCGCCGGAGATGACCTTCACCCGGATCCGGGTGCCCGGCGAGCTCGAGTTGGACGTCCAGAGCCTGACCGAGCCCGCCCCGCCAGATTGGCTGGAGGGGCTGACCCGATGAGCGACCGCGATCGCCTCACGGTCCTATCCGCACCGGACGTGCCACCCCGGCTCGTCGTCGGCATCTCGGGTGCCTCCGGAGCCGTCTACGGGCTGCGCGTCCTGGAGCTGCTTCGCGACAGCCCGGTGGAGACGCACCTGGTCGTCAGCAAAGCAGGGCGCACAACGCTCGCGCACGAGACGGACGTGACGGCGGCGGACCTGGAACGCCTCGCCGACGTCGTGCACCCCAACCACGACATCGGCGCGAGCATCGCCAGCGGGTCGTTCCGGACCCTGGGGATGGTGGTGGCCCCATGCTCGGTGAAGTCAATGTCGGAGATCGCCGCCGGGACGACGTCCAGCCTGCTGACCCGCGCGGCGGATGTCGTGCTGAAGGAGCGGCGCCGCCTCGTCCTGATGGTGCGGGAGACCCCGCTGCACCGCAACCATCTGCGCACCATGGCACAGCTGAGTGAGCTGGGCGCGATCATCGCCCCACCGGTGCCCGCCTTCTACACCCTTCCGCGGTCGCTGCAGGACGTCGTCGACCACACCGTCGGCCGGGTGCTCGACCTCTTCGATCTCGACGTCGGGGCCGCCCACCGGTGGAACGGAACCGCGGACGCGCGCGTCAGGCGATGAGCTCCGGGCGCCCCACCGGGGAACCGGCCGTAATCCAGGTCCCGATCCGGGCGGCCGAGAACAGCTCGTCCACCACCATGAAGGCCGCGCCCATCAACCCGGCGCGGTCGTCGAGCGGGGAACGGGCGATCCGGAGGTCGCGCGTCGCCAGCGGGAGCGACCGCCCGTAGACGGCCTGCCGAACCGCGGCGAGCAGGTCGCCCGATGCCGCCACTCCGCCGCCGATGACCACCAGCGAAGGGTTGTAGATGTTGACCAGGGTGGCCAGCATCATCCCGACGAGGCGTCCGGAGCGGCTGAGCAGCTCGATCGACACCGGATCCCCGTACTCCGCGGCCCTGGCCACATCCCTGGCCTCCAGGCCGCCCTGCTCAGCGAGCCGCTCGGCCAGCAACGCGCTCCGCCCGCCCGTCGCGGCGGCGGTCCCGTCGCGGGCTAGCGCGGCGCCGCCGGCGAGTGCCTCGAGGCAGCCTACGTTGCCGCACCGGCACACGACCTCCGTGTCGTCGACGACGGCGACGTGGCCGACGTCCCCCGCGCAGCCCTTCGCCCCGCGATGGGGCCGACCGCCAGAGATGAGGCCCGCCCCGATGCCGGTCCCGAGCTTGAGGTACACGAGGTCCCGCTCACCCCGCCCCAGGCCCGCCCGGTGCTCGCCCAGCGCCATCGCGTTGACCTCGTTGTCAACGCACACCGGCACCCCGTACTGCGCGCTGAGCCGGTCGCGCACGGGGTAGCCGTCCCACCCAGGCATGATCGGCGGCGAGGTGGGGCGCCCGGTGGCTATCTCGACTGGCCCGGGCACGCCGATCCCGATGCCCCACACCTCGGGGACTCCGGGCATCGCGCGGAGCTCGTCGAACGACGTCTCGACCTGCTGCAACGACGCCTCAGGCCCGGCGGCGATGTCCCAGGGGCGCTCACTGTGGTGCAGGAGCCGGCCTGCCAGGTCGGTGACGCCGACACCGATACTGGTGGCTCCTAGCTCGGCGACGAGCACGGCTCCGGCCTCGGAGCGGAACCGGAGCTGGCGAGGCGCGCGGCCGCCGGTCGACGGGCCGAGCGAACCCTCCTCGACCAGCCCCGACTCGATCAATTGGCCGACCCGCTGGGTAATGACGGTGCGTCCGAGACCGGACCGCCGGCCCAGCTCGGGCCGCGTGCTGGCCTCGCCGGAGCGCACCAGGTCGAGGACCGTCAGGAGCGCGTCCAACTGGTCGGGGGGGAGACTCGTTCCCGTCTCGGCCGCGGTCATTGCTTCCCCCCGCCCGTCCGGCTCAAGGCCGTAGGTTCGCGCTCGACGGAGCCTACTGGCGTCCGATTCCGCTCGCGGACAACACCCGACGGCGGCCGGTATTCCCCTGCCCGATGCCGCCGGTGCACGTCCCACTCCTTTGAGCGGACCCCGTTCGGCCCATCGGGCGTCGACTTCTGATCATCAGTAACGCAAATCTTGCAGCGCAACTGGAGGCCGTGCGGATCGGGTGTCATTCGATCACCTGGGGTACGTGGCGGTCGAATACTGCGACGAGTCACGACAGAGCGGTAGCCGGTGACTTACGCAGCGACCCCTTTGGGGTGTAAACCCCCACGCCACGGCGGTCTACGCGTCGTAGACCGCGACCGGGCCACCTCCGGGTGCTGACCGAGCAGACGGCCGTGCCGAGCGAAGTCCTCGGGTGACATGGAACCGTCCACCGGCGCCCGCTGGTGCTGCTGGGGAGCCGGCCACAGCGCCGAATGCCCCTCAATAGGTCGGGGCCGTCGTGCGGCCGGCCGAGAGCACGGAGGTGCGCCTGCGTAGGCGCCGCCGTCGAGTTCGAGGCGGATCGCCCTGCTCGCCGGGGCCGGCCGGCGAGGTCAGGTCCGACGGGCCTCCGGGGCGAGGGCGGCCGAGCCGATGGAGACCCTCGCCGAACTGCAGCAGCAGGGGCTCATCCGCCACCTGGGCGTCAGCAACGTGACGACGCAAGGATTCGCCGAGGCAAAGACGATCGCAACGATCGTGTGCGTCCAGAACCACTACAACGTGGCGCACCGGCACGACGACCCACTGGTCGACGCGCTCGCCCGCGCGGACACCGCCTTCGTGGCGTACCCCCGCTCGGCGGGTTCCCCCCGATCGAAGCGCCGGCCCTGGCGAGGGTGGCCGCCGTGCTGGAGACGACGGAGACGGAGGCGGCGCTGGCCTGGCTGCTCGCCCGCTCACCCAACATCCTGCCCAT
>JAOPWG010000086.1 GCA_025965775.1 Modestobacter sp.
CTCGGCGCCGGGGCTGCCGTCGCTGCGCCGGTGGCTGGACGTGGTCGCCGCGCTGGAGCCGCTGCGGGCGGCCGGGCTGACCGAGGCGCGGGCGGCGCTGCTGACCGGGGCCGTGCCGGCGGACGACGCGGTGCGGTCCTTCGACCGCGGGCTGTCCGTCTCGTCGGTGACCGAGCGCGAGGTCGCGACCGGCCTGGCGGCGTTCGACGCTCCGGTGCACGAGCGGGCGATCCAGCGGTTCACCGCCGCGTCGCGGGCGGTGCGCGCCCACCTGACCGCCGCGCTGCCGGCGTCGGTCGTCGAGGCCCGCTCCTTCGACGTGGCCGCCCGCAGCGGGCGGGTCGGCGCGCTGCAGCGGGAACTGAACCGCCAGCGCGGCGGCCTGGGCGTGCGCGCGCTGATGGCCGAGTACGGCGACCTGATCACCGCCGTCATGCCGTGCGTGCTGGTCAGCCCCGACTCGGTGGCCCGGTTCTTCCCGGCCACCGCCGGACAGTTCGACCTGGTGGTGTTCGACGAGGCCTCGCAGATCCGGGTGGCCGACGCGGTCGGTGCGCTGGGCCGGGCGCGCGCCGCGGTGGTGGTCGGGGACAGCAAGCAGATGCCGCCGACGTCCTTCGCCGAACCGTCGTCCGGCTCCGACGACGACGTGCTCGACGACGATCTGACGACGGCGGTGGAGGACGAGGAGTCGATCCTCTCCGAGTGCGTGCAGGCCCGGGTGCCGCGGCAGTGGCTCTCCTGGCACTACCGCAGCCAGGACGAGTCACTGATCGCGTTCAGCAACGGCCAGTACTACGAGAACCGGCTGTCCTCCTTCCCGGCACCGGTGCACGGGCGCGCCTCGTCGGAGCCCGACGGGCGCGGCGTCTCGCTGGTCCGGGTCGATGGCACGTTCCACCGGTCCGGCGCGGGCAAGCTGCTGCGCACCAACCCGGTCGAGGCCGAGACGATCGTGGCGGAGATCCGGCGCCGGTTCTCGTTGTCACCCGACGCGGTGCCGTCGCTGGGCGTGGTCACGTTCAACGCCCAGCAGCGGGCCTACATCGAGGCGCTGCTGCGCGACGCCGGTGACGAGCGGCTGGTCGAGGCCCTGGATCGCACCGACGGCGAGGGGCTGTTCGTCAAGAATCTGGAGAACGTGCAGGGCGACGAGCGGGACGTGGTGTTCTTCTCCACCGCGTTCAGCGTCAACGAGCGCGGCGCACTGCCGCTGAACTTCGGGCCGCTGAACAAGGCCGGCGGCGAGCGCCGGCTGAACGTGGCGATCACCCGGGCGCGGCGGCAGGTGGTGGTGTTCTCCTCCTTCGACCCGGCGATGCTGCGGGCGGAGGAGACGTCGTCGGTGGGGATCAAGCACCTGCGGGCCTACCTGGACCTGGCGGCGCTGGGCACCGACGCGCTGCCGCGCGACTCGCGGTTCCCCTCCGTGCCGGACCGGCACCGC
Organism: Modestobacter sp.; assembly: GCA_025965775.1. Taxonomy (GTDB): domain Bacteria; phylum Actinomycetota; class Actinomycetes; order Mycobacteriales; family Geodermatophilaceae; genus Modestobacter. Next base: position 1,448 of record JAOPWG010000086.1, read on the forward strand.
GAGGAGGTGGCCGCCGCGCTGCGTTCCCGTGGCCTGGTGGTGCGGACGGACGTCGGGCTGTCGGAGTTCAAGGTCGACCTGGCGGTGGCGCTGTCTGCTTCCCCGGACGCGCCGGTGATGGCGGTGCTGCTGGACGGCCCGGCGTGGGCGCGGCGGCGGACGGTCGGCGACCGGGACGGCCTGCCGGTCGAGGTGCTGGGCGGGATGCTGCGCTGGCCGGCGGTGGAGCGGGTGTGGCTGCCGGAGTGGCTGGCCGATCCCGAGGCAGTGCTGGACCGGTTGGTGGCGGCGGCCCAGGCACCGACCCCGGGGGCTGCTCCCGCTCCCGCTACTCCCCCGCCTGCTCCTGCTGCCGCTGCTCGCCCACCGTCCGCCCCCGATCCGGGCTTCAGCCCGATAAAACCCGCTGAGGAGCCGACGGTCGAGGAGGTCGCCGCCGCGCCGGCGCCGGCCCGGGCGCTGGACGGCGAGGAGCCGTTCCTGCCGTGGACGCCGAAGCCGGCCGGCGACAAGGTGATGCTGGACCGGCTGGCCAACCCCCGCGGGGCGGACAAGGTCCGGAAGGTCATGCTGGCCGGGGTCGCGGCCGAGGGCCCGATCCACGTCGACCGGCTGGCCCGGCTGACCGCGGGCGCGTTCGGCCTGAGCCGGGTGCTGCGTGCCCGCCTGGACGCGCTGGGCGCGCTGGTGCCGGAGTCGGCCCGGGCGGGCGACTTCGTCTGGCCGGACGGGATGGACCGGACGTCGTGGACCGGCTTCCGCCGGGACGCGGAGGCCCAGCGGCCGATGGAGCAGGTGTCGCCCGAGGAGCTCGGCAACGCGATGGTGGCCCTGTGCCGGGCGAGTGCCGGGATGACGAAGGACGAGCTGTTCACCCAGACCCTGGAGGTGTTCGGCTACCGGCGGCGCTCTGCCGCGCAGCTCGCCGTCCTGGAGGTCGCGCTGGCCGCCACGACCGCGGCGGGCCGGCTGACCGCGTCGCCGTCCGGACTGCTGACCGCCTGACGCTCGCCGGCCTGGGGACAGCAGGAGGCCGGTGAGCCCCATCAGTCGGTAGCGGTCGCTGCAGCCAGGTACTGGCGGACGACGTCGGCCCGGATGCGTCCGCGCTCGCTGACCGGCAGCCCGTGGGCCCGCGCCCATTCCCGGACCTCCGCCGGCCGGGGCGCGGCTGCCGGAATCGGCCCGCCGCTGGCGAATGTCGCCTCCACGTCCGCGGTGCCGGCGGCAGCGTCGAGTTCGGCCAGGCAGGCACCCAGCCAGCGGTAGGCCCACTCCTGGGCCAGGGGCCGCGTCTCGCAGAAGACGATCGGCACCAGGGGAAAGCGTGCCTGCGCCTCGGCCAGCGCCTCGGCCGCGGCGGCCCCGGAGGCGTGCTCGAAGCTGAACAACCGGCTGTACCGGTCCTCGACGACGACGGCGGCACGGGGCAGGCCGGCGAGGTCGGCCAGGGCGTAGGTGAGCCGGCCGGAGAGCAGGCTGCTGACGAGGTCGGGGACGCTCTTGCGCTCGACGGCGGCGAGCACCGCGTCGTCCTGCAGCACTGCGTAGTCACCGGCGGGCAGCCGCTGGCGGCGGGTGACCGCCTGCTGGTGTCCGAAGGACCACGGGTACTTCTCGCCGGTGTCGACGACGATCTCCAGCACGCGCCCGGAGGCGCGGGCCGTCGGGAGGGCGACCCCGGGACGGGCCTGCTTGGTGGTGGTCGGGGTCTGCCAGAAGATCACCTCCCGGCCGCGGGCCCGGGTGAGGACCAGCTGGGAGCGGTTCTGCCGGGCGCGGGCCAGCACCAGGTCGATCGCCGGGCCGCGGCGGCTGCACGAGCGCACTGGGTGCCGCTCGACGATCTCCGCGTCGACGGGCCAGCCATCGGCTCGGTGGCAGTAGACGTTCCTGGCTCCGGGCCAGGTCTCCCGCGCCTTGACGACGATCCCTGCCGGACCGAGTGGGACCCGGATCAGATAGAGCAGCGACGAGTCGGGATCGGGGTTGCGGGCCACCAGGAGGTCGTCGACCACGCGTCCAGCGTGGCACGCGGTACCGCCGGGCGGGGTGGCTGCCAGCGGGCGAGATCCCGTCAGTGTCGAGCGGATGAGGGCCCCCGCCCGTCTGCACCGTGCCCCGGCGGGGTGGGCACGTCACGGCACTGTGCCTGTCACGGCGGCGGTGATTCGCCGATGAGTATCTGGGTGCCGTCGGGGCGGTAGGTGCGCCATCGGCCGCCGGGATCTCGGTCGACCCGGAAGCCGTGGTGGACCTTGGTGTGGTGGCGTTCGCACAGCAGCGCGGAGTTCTCCAACGAGGTCTCGCCCTGGTCGCGGAGCCATTCGAGCAGATGATGGACGTCGCACCAGTGGGTCGGGGCTGCGCAGCCGGCGAACAGTGGCAGCCCGTCGGCGTCCAGCACCATCCGGCTGACCGTGGCGTCGCAGGCGACCCAGCGGGCGCAGGTCCTCCACACCGATCGTGACGAACACGTGCGGTTTCACCGTCCGCAGGAACGGCAGGTTCCCACTGGCGAGGGCGTTGTCGGCCAGCTGGACCAGCGCGTCGGCCTGCTGCTGCGCCCGGGTCCGGGTGTCACCCTTGGGGCGGGCGGCCTGCACGATCGACTCCAACGCGGCCTGCAGCTTCTCCCCACCCACTGCGTCCAGCTGCCCGCGGATCCCGATGGTCCCGTCGCCATGCCGGGACACGGTCAGCGACCGGCCCTCGGTCGGGTCCGGCTCGGGCCCGTCGGGCTCCAGACAGGCCAGGTAGTGCCCCACCGCCAGCTTCACCGTCGCGTGCGGCGCGGACGCGGCCGTCGCGGCCAGCGCGGCGTCGATCGCTGCCAGGTCGGTGTACCGCTCCGCCGCGGCGGCCAACCGCTGCGGCTCGGCGACCTGGGCGGTCAGCGCGACCTGCCCGGCGGTGATCACACCGTCGGCGAAGGCTGCGGCGACCACGGGCAGGTGCTCCAACGCCCGCCCCGAGCGCACCAACCGCCCCGCCTCCCCTCGGACAGGTGACCGTGCCCGCGCAACCAGGACTGCATCGACGTCAACCCGTCGCACTCCGCGGCCCCGGCCACCTCGCACTCCCGCACCGTGCGGATGACCTCAGCGGCCAGCCGGTTCGATGCCCGCACCAGCTCACCGAGCCGGTCCAGCAAGTGCGGGCCGAACATGCCGTGCAGGTCATCGGCCGCCAGGGAGTCCAGGGTCGACTGGAGCTCGCCCACGGACACCTCCCCAACGCTTCGAACGTGTGTTCGAAGTTTACCCCGAGAGCAGTGCCGATACAACGCGAATTCCCAGCTCAGCGCGCATATTGACGGATCGGCGTCGCCGGCCGCCACCCCAGCGCCGGGCCGAGCCGGGTCGCCATGTCGGTGAGGATCTGCACGTAGTCCGCGGCCTCGAAGCTGAACGGCAGCGCGAACACGACCTCGCGGACCTCGCGGAACCCGGCGTGCGCGTACAGCGCCTCGGCGATCTGCTCGGACGTGCCGAGCAGGTCAGGGGCGAACATCATCCGCGCGGGTCCCTGCGGGCTCGCCGTCCGGGGCAGGCGCGCAGCGACGTAGGCCGCGTACCTGGCGCGCTGCTCGGCCGAGGCGGTGTCGGTGGGGATGACCACCAGCCCCTGCGAGACCCGGGCCGCCTCGCCGTCCGGGT
>JAOPWG010000209.1 GCA_025965775.1 Modestobacter sp.
CGACGAGCTTGGCGGCCGAACCGTCGTACTTGCACTCCCACGTGTCGGGGAGCTCGGCGTCGTCGGCGAAGGGCACCGTCACCAGGTGGCCCTGGGGGCACCGGTACTCGGCGTACTGCCGCTCGATGGGCGCGGTGTTGCGCTCGGTCTCGTAGCTCACGCTGCCTAGTCGGCTGCCGCGCAGGGAACGCTCGCCCATGGCACACCGTCCTCTCGTGCTGATGTCGGTTGCGGTCCCCGGGCAGCCCGGGCCTCGTCCAGGACGGGCCCACACAGCACGGGGGGTTCGCAGGGGTTAACGACGGATGACGGTTGGAGATTCCGTGTCGTCAGCGGCTCATCATCGCATAGGGTGGTATATCAGCTGCGCACCACCCCTGCAGGGTGATCATAGTGCCCTCCCTCCGGGGAGGTGCTCACCGCAGGGCGAGTTGCCCCGGCCCGGTGGGCGTGGGCCCCAGCTGCCCGCGGGCGTGGTGCCGGCGGCACAGCACCTGGTAGCGCACCGCCTCCTCCACCCCGCCCTCCCCGGGGCCGGGTGCCAGGGCGGGCGCGGTGTCCGCGACGACGACCGTGGCCCCCTCCCGGACCAGCGCCCCGCCGACGACCCGGGCGTTCAGCAGCCCGGGCAGACCGCACCAGCACAGCACCTGGACCTGCACCCGCTGGACGTCGTCGGCGAGCTCGAACAGTCGCTGGGTGCCCTCGAACAGCCGGGTCCGGAAGTCGGTGGTCAGCCCGAAGGCGTAGACGTCGACGTGTGACTCGTCGACCAGCTCGGCCAGCTGCTCGACCTGCGCGCCGGTGAGGAACTGCGCCTCGTCGACGATCAGGTAGTCCACCCGCTGCCCGAGAGCCCAGCGGTCGCGCACCAGCAGCCGGACGTCCGTTCCGGCCGACAGCTCCACGGCGTCGCGGCGCAGCCCCACCCGCGAACTGATCTGCGGCGCGCCCGACCGGTCGCCCTGGGTCAGCAGCAGGCCGTGCCGGCCCTGACGGCTCTGGTTGTGGTCCACCTGCAGCGCCAGCGTCGACTTCCCGCAGTCCATCGGGCCGTGGAAGAACACCAGCGAGGCGGGGGCCGGGTGCCGGCGCCGGTCGCCGGAGGCCGGCACGCTGTCCGGCCCGGTCGCGGCCGCTGACGTGGGGTGGGGGGTCACAGGCGCTCCGGTGGGACGTTGCCGGCCGCGACGATCGCCCGGCGCAGGTCCAGCTTCGCCAGCAGGACGCCGCCCACGACGAAGAAGAAGACCAGGCTGAAGATCGCGTGACGGTAGGACTCGGTCAGCTGGTAGGTCAGCGCGAACAGGAAGGGCCCCAGCCAGCTGGTGCCCCGGTCGCTGATCTCGTAGAAGCCGAAGTACTCGGCCTCCTTGCCGAGCGGGATGAGCTGGCTGAACAGCGACCGGCACAGCGCCTGGGTGCCCCCCAGCACGATGCCGATGAGCACCGCCAGCCCGTAGAACTGCGCGGCCGCACCGGCGCTGAGGAAGTAGGCGAGGACCAGCACGCCGACCCAGACGACGAGGCTGCACAGCACGGTGCGCCGGGCACCGATCACCGCCGCGATGCGGCCGAGGGCCATCGCGCCGAGGAAGGCCACCACCTGGACCAGCAGGATCGCCGAGACCAGCGTCGTCTGGGTCAGGTGCAGTTCCTCGGCGCCGTACTGGGCCGAGACCCCGATGACGGTCTGCACGCCGTCGTTGAAGAGCAGGTAGGCGCCCAGGAACCACAGGGTGAGCCGGTGGGCGCGCAGGTCCCGCAGCGTCGCCCCCAGTTGCCGGAAGCCGCCGGAGATCGCGCCGGCGCGATCTCCGGCGGCCGCGACGTCGTCCGTCCGCGGACGGCGGTTGCGCAGCAGCGTGACGGTGACGACGGTGAACCCGCCCCACCAGATGCCGGCCGAGGCCAGGCAGATGCGCACCGCGTCGCCCTCACTGAGGCCCAGCGAGCCGTGCCCGGTGAACAACGCCAGGTTGGCGGCCAGCAACAGCGCCCCACCGAGGTAGCCGTACGCCCAGCCGCGGCTGGACACCGCGTCCCGCTCGTCGGGGCCGGCGAGGTCGGGCAGCCACGAGTAGTAGACGACCGTGGCCGCGCCGAAGCAGAGGTTGGCCACCACGAACAGGCCCGCGCCGAGCAGGTAGCGCTCCCCGGCCACGAAGAACAACGCCAGGGTGCACAGCGACCCCAGGAAGGCGAAGCCGGCCAGCAGCTGCCGCTTGGCCCCGCTGCGGTCGGCGACCGCCCCGGTGACCGGCAGGACCAGCACCTGCAGGAGCACCGACACCGACAGGACGTACCCGAAGAAGCTGCCGGGCGGGATGCTGACACCCAGCGGGTGGATCCGGCCCTGGCTGTCGGCGGCCGCCTTCGCGATGGAGGTCAGGTAGGGGGCCAGGAAGACGGTCGTCACCGAGGTGTTGAAGACCGACATCGCCCAGTCGTAGGAGTACCAGCCGAACCGCTCCCGGCGCAGCGCCCGGTCGGCGGCGGCGGGCGGGTGGGGTGCCTGCGGGAGCACTGTCACGGCGGCAGGTTCCCAGCCGGCGGCGGTGGGGTCCAGCAACCGGCGCTCACGGGATGTCCGCGGGAACGACGCCGCCGGGGAAGGCAGCGACCGCCGTCGTCGGCCGGGTGGGGTCGGCGAACGCGATCCGGTCCCTCGGCTCGCCGGCGCGCAGGGGCTCCAGGCCGCGGGTGAGCGCCGCGGCGATCCGGGCGCGCGCCCGGTTGGGGTCAACGACCCGCCCGGGGGAGAGGTCCTCGAAGAACACCGGCGGCCCGATGTGCACCTTCAGCGCCGGCTGCCGCCACAGCGCCCGGAGGGCCGTGCGCAGCTTGCCCCAGTCGTTGGCGTACTGCAGGACCTCGTGGGCGCCCCACTGGCTCACCGGGATCACCGGGACGTCGGCGACCAGCGCCATCCGGGCCAGGCCGGTGCGCCCGCGTTCGGGCCAGCCGTCCGGGCTCAGCCCGACCCGCCCCTCGGGGTAGGCCACGACTTGCCCGCCCGAACGCAGCGCCACCTCCGTCACCCGCAGGGCATGCGCGGCCAGGTCGGTGCCGCGCTCGACCCGGATGCCACCGGCCCGCTCCAGCAGCGGGCCGACCACCGGCGCGGCCATGATCCCGCCGGTGACCATGAACCGCGGCGTGACGCCGGCCCGCCGCAGGGCCACGGCGACGGTGAAGGTGTCGAAGTCGCCGATGTGGTTGACCGCCAGCAGCAGCGGGCCACCCAGCCAGTCCTGCCGGATGCCCCCGGTGACCTGGACCCGGCCGAAGACGCTGACCAGCCAGGAGAAGCGGCGCAGCAGGAAGGTCCAGAACCACCACGGCGGGGCTGCGGCAACGGCCACCTCCCGGGCGAACCAGTCCGGGTCCTCCGGGCCCACGAGCGCCTGCAGGTCACCGGGCAGCGGCGGGGGAGCCGGGTGCCAGTCGCGCAGCCGGGTCCGCAGGCTCACGCGCCGGTCCACTGGCCGCGTGCCTTCAGCACGTCGCGCAGCATCGCCGGCCGGTCGGTCATCACGCCGTCGACACCGAGGTCGAGCAGCTCGGTGGCCTCCTGCTCGGTGTCCACCGTCCAGACGTGCACCTGCAGGCTGCGGGCGTGCGCCGCCTCGATGAACCGCTCGTCGATCAGCGGCCGGCCACCCAGCTGCAGCGGCACCTGCGCGCATCCGGCCTGGATGCGCACCAGGCCGGCGGCGCGTGGGGAGTAGGACGACAGTCGCAGCGCGGCCACCCCCCGCGGTCCGAGCGAGGTGCACACGTCCGGGCCGAAGACGCGGCGGGCGGCGGCGATCCGGGCATCGGAGAAGGAGGCCAGACAGATCCGGTCCTCGACCTTGAGCCGGCGCACCGCGCGGACCAGCGGTGCCAGGACCCCGGCGGCCTTGATGTCGAGGTTGAAGCGGACGTCGGGCCAGGCGCCCAGCAGGTCGTCGAGCCGGATCACCGGCTCGCGCCCGCCGATCAGCGCGCTCTTCACCTCCCGCCACGGGAGGTTCTCGACCCGGCCGGTGCGGTCGGTGACCCGGTCCAGGGTCGGGTCGTGGAAGGCGACGAGGACGCCGTCGGAGGTCACCCGGACGTCGGTCTCCAGGTACCGGTAGCCCAGCGCGAGGCAGGCCTCGAAGGCGGGCATGGTGTTCTCGACGTGCTCGATGGCACCCCCCCGGTGGGCCATCGCCACGGGCGTCGGGCCGTCGAGGAAGGCATAACGCGAGCCCGGCACGCGATCACGCTAGTGCCGCGCGCGGCGCTGCCGTCCAGGGGTGTCCCGGGGTCCGTCGCCCGCGCCTCCCGCGTGTCCGCCCGAGCGGCCGCACCCGGACGTCTACCGTCGCGGTCGTGGCGGCACAGACCAGCGCTCCGGACCGGCCGGCGTCCCGGACCCGACGGACCCCGAGCCACGCGCAGGGCGAGGAACGACGGTGCGGCTGGTGCCGCAGCGTGCTGCCGGCCCAGGAGAGCGTCGGCCGTCCGCGGCTCTACTGCGGACAGGCCTGCCGGCAGCGGGCCTACGAGCAGCGCTCGGCGACGGCGAAGGCCGGCCTGAGCGAGGACGTCGTCCTGGTGACCCGGGCGGAGCTGGACGGGCTTCAGGACCGGCTGTACCAGCTGCGCTGCGCCATCGAGGACGTCCAGACGCTGCTCACCGAGAAGCCGACCAAGGCGGAGCTGGAACGCTCGCTGGCCGACCTGGTCCGCTCCACGGGGCGGCTGGACCGGTTGTGGCTGTCCGGCCGGTCCGCCGGCTGACGTCCCCTCTGGCCCGGGGCCCGCACAGCCTCGATTGCGTCACGTGACGCAAAGCGGGTCGACGTCCCGGGTCGGGTAGGGGAGCGACCCCGAGACCATGTCGCGGGCCGGCTGACAGGTCAGCGGACGTTGCCCTCGTTCTCGCTCCGGTCACGCACGTGCTTGGTGTCGCTGACGTTCGGCAGGTGCCCCTGGGAGACGCCGGCCGGGTCGTTGCCCGACCTGTTCAACGCATGGTCCTTCGGTGTACCGGTGCGGGAGTTCGTCGGGTCCACGCAGGCCGTGAGACTGCCGCCGCCGACCAACACCAGCGCGGCGAGCAGTCCAGCCACCGAGCGTCGGATCGTCATGGGCAGACCCTACGAACGAGACCCGGCCGTCGCCCGTCGAACGGGACCAAGTGCCCATGTTTGCGTCACCGTGACGTAACGACGGCGGGGTGACCGGACGAAGGACTGTAGCGGGGCTCGGCGACTCGTGACCCCGGAGGCCCGCTCAGCGTCGTCGAACGCCGTCGGGCACCCCGGCAAGTCGGCGTGGCGTCGTCCGGAGGGTCGCAGCATCAGGGTCGCAGGATCGACGGCGAGCGGGTCGGCCGTCCGCCGCCGCCCAGCCCGGGCGACGCGTCCACGATGACAGCTCGGACGACAGCTCGGACGACACCTGGGACGACACGTCGGACCACGCGGGAACCCAGCGGCACGCCGTCGTCCGGCAGCGTGCCGTTCGCGGCCGGCAGACGGGCCCATGTGCCGGTCGGCGACCCCGATCGGATCACCGTGCCATGCGCCGATAATCAACATTATGTCAAGTAGTGGAGGAGAGCGGACCGCCCCTACCCGTCCCCGTGTGCCTGCCGAGCGATCAGTCCCCGTAGTGGAACCGACACGCCGCCACTCGGATCTCGTCTTCCACGACCTTGTAGACCAGCCGGTGCTCGTCGGTGATCCGCCGCGACCAGTAACCGTTGAACCCGTGCTTGAGCGCCTCCGGCTTGCCGATGCCCTCGTTGCCGTTGCGTTCGACGTCCCGGAGCAACGTGTTGATCCGCTTGAGGACCCGCCGATCCTGCGCCTGCCACCAGAGGTAGTCAGCCCATGCCGACTCGTCCCAGACGAGCTTCACTCCGCGAGCGGTCGCTGGGCACCCTGTCCATTCTCGAGTCGCTCGATCGAGGCGAGCAGGCGTCGGGCGTTCGCCGGGGTGCGGAGCAGGTAGGCGGCCTCCTTGAGCGACTCGTAGTCCTCCAGGGCGACCATCACCACGGGGTCGTGGCCTGCCCGGGTGATGACCACCTCCTCGCGGTCGTCGATCACCGAATCGAGCGTCTGCGCGTACCTGGCACGCGACTCGGAGTAGCTCATGGTCCGCATCTGGATCTCTCCCGCTGTTCCGACGTACAGAAAAGCGTACAAGGGGGCCCGGGTGGTGGCAAACAGCGCACGGGCTCGGTCCGCTCAGCCCATCGTCTTCTGCCCGTCGATGGTCTCCCGGATGACGTCGGCGTGCCCGGCGTGCTGCGCGGTCTCGGCGATGATGTGCAGCACCACCCGACGCGCTGACCACGCGGCGCCGGGTTCGAACCACGGGGTCGCGGGCAGCGGGTGCTCGACGTCCAGGCTGGGCAGCGTGCACACCAGCTCGTCGGTGCGCGCCGCCACCGCCGCGTGGCGCTCGAGCACCCCGGCCAGCGTCTCCCCCGGCAGCAGATCGTGTTCGGCCGCCCACCTCGCGGCCGTCTCCGGGCTGGACCAGTCCCTCGCCGGGAAGGCCGCCGGGCCCCGGACCATGAACTCCGCCCACCTGGCCTCGGCGGCGGCCACGTGCTTGATGATCCCGCCCAGGCACAGGGCACTGACGGTCGGACGCAGCCGGGCCTGCTCGTCGGTCAGGCCCTGGACGGTGTGGCGCAGGAAACGCCGGTGCCGCCCCATGGCGTCCAGGAGGTCAGCGCGCTCCCGGTCGACCACCGACTGGTCCGTCGCCGGCGTGGTTCCGGTACTGGTCATGGTGTCCGCCTCCCCTGGTCGGCTGCACGGACCACGCTAGGGGCAACGCTAGGGGCAGCGCCGGTCCACGAGGACGCCCCCGGGCTGCGTCGAGGCGACACGGCCACCTTTCCCGTCCCCTCCTTGACGTGACGCGAGGCACAACCTAGCGTCCAGACAGTCCTATCGGGACGGTGCGCACTGGACTTTCCCGCTGTGCGCCACGGAAGCCGTTCGGCATCCGCCGTCCCGTCGGGGCCACTCCCCGCGGAGCACTGCGGGGCGCGCCCCAGGTATCACGAGCAGCGAGGAGACCCCGTGACCAAGCGCACGACCTGGCCGGACCAGCCCGACCTGCGGGGCTGGCTGGGCCTGGTGGGCGACCAGGGTGACCTGCGGCGACTGGCCGGGCCGATCAGCGCCGACCAGGAGGTCGCGGCCGTCCTGACCAGCTGCGACGGGGCCTCGGCGGTGCTCTTCGACGACGTCGAGGGGGCGGCCTTCCCGCTGATCGGGAACACCACCGCACGGCGGCGTCACTTCGCCCTGGCCCTCGGCTGCCCCGAGCACGACGTCGTGCGGCGCCTCGGCGCGGCGATGGCTGCCCCCGCCCCCCTGGTGGAGGTGCCACTCGAGGACGCCCCCGTGGCCGCGGTCGACGAGGACGGTCCGGACCTGCTCTCGGACCTGCCGCTGCCCGTCCAGCACGAGCACGACGGGGGTCGCTACATCACCTCGGCCCTGGTCTGCGTCCGCGACCCGCGCACCGGTCTCACCAACCTGTCGATCAACCGGTTGCAGGTGGCCGGCCCCCGCGAGCTGCGCGCCCTCCTGCTGCCCGGCCGGCTCCGGCAGATCTTCGACCTCCACGAGGCGCAGGGTGAGGACCTCCCGGTCGCCCTGGTCATCGGGGTGGACCCGATCCTGACCCTCGCCTCGCAGGCCCCGGCCGAAGCCGACAGTGACGATCTGGGCATCGCCAGCGCGCTGCACCCACGCCCGCTCGAGGTGGTACGTCTGCCGGGTCACCCCACACCGGTGCCCGCGCGGGCGGAGCTGGTCCTTCTCGGCCGGCTCCGCGCCGGCGTGCGCGCCGAGGAGGGGCCGTTCGGCGAGTACCCCCGGACCTACGGGCCCGGCGGCCCGGCGCCCGTCCTGGAGCTGACCCGGCGCTTCCGGCGGGAACAGCCGATCGTCCAGACGATCCTGTCCGGTGGACGCGAGCACTTCTGGGTCGGCGGCCTGCCCCGCGAGGCCCGGCTGATGGCTGCGCTGACCCGTGCGGGCGCCAATGCTGTCGCGGTCCGGCTGACCGAGGCCGGCTCGTGCCGGATGCACGCGGTCGTCTCACTGCGCAACGCCCAGCCCGGGGCGGCGTTCTCCGCCGCGATGGCGGTGTTCGCCGCGCTGGCGCCCCTGAAGCAGGTCGTCGTGGTCGACGACGACGTCGACGTCTTCGACGACGAGCAGGTCGGCTGGGCGCTGGCGACCCGGTTCCAGGCCGACACCGACCTGATGGTCGTCCCGCGGGCGCGCGGCGGTGGCCTCGACCCCTCCGCCGGGCCCGGCGGGGTGACCGCCAAGCTCGCCATGGACGCGACGGTGGGGGCGGCGGCCCGGGGCCAGTTCGCGGAGATGCGGTCCGCGGTCGGCGACCCGGCGCGGCTGCAGTCGCTGCTGGACCAACTGGAACCGGCACTCCATGACTGAGCCCACCCGGGTGATCGTCGCCATCACCGGTGCCTCGGGGGTGGTCTACGGCATCCGCGCCCTGGACAAGCTCGCCGAGGCCGGTGTCGAGACGCACCTGGTGATGACCAGGTCCGGCATCGCGACGCTGAGCCACGAGACCGACCTCTCGGCGCAGGACGTCCGGGACCGGGCCAGCGTGGTCCACTCGCCGAACGACCTCGGCGCCTCGATCTCCAGCGGGTCGTTCCGGGTCGCGGGCATGCTCGTCGCCCCGTGCAGCGTGCGGACGTTGTCGGGCATCGCCAACAGCTACGACGAGGACCTCGTCGTCCGTGCCGCCGACGTGACCCTGAAGGAGCGCCGGCGCCTGGTCCTGCTGCTGCGGGAGACGCCGCTGCACGCCGGCCACCTGCGGCTGATGTCCCAGGTGACCGACTCCGGCGCCGTGGTGATGCCGCCGGTGCCCGCCTTCTACACCCGACCGGCGTCGGTCGAGGACATCGTCGACGACACCGTCAACCGCTCGCTGGACCTGCTCGGCCTCGATGTCGGCAGCGAGCGGCGCTGGACGGGTGAGCGCAACCGGACCCGGCAGGACACACGACGCGAAGGAGTCAGGCCATGACCGATGTCCAGGGCACGCGAGCAGGCGACCAGCCGGTGGCGGATACGCCCGCGGCCGAGGGACGGTGCCCCGTCTTCGACCCGCACTCCCCCGACCTCACCCCGGATCGGGCCTACGAACTGTACGCGGAGTTGCGGACCACGTGTCCGGTCTCCCGCGGCGAGAAGTACGGCGGCTACTGGGCGTTGTCCCGGTACGACGACGTGCGCGCCACCGCCATGGACAACGCGCGGTTCTCCTCGGCCGGCGGGGTCTACGTGCCGGCGGTGTCCACGCACCGCTTCCCTCCCATCGACTACGACCCCCCGGAGCACGGCAGGTTCCGCGCGCTCATCGCCCCGCTCACCAGCGCGGCGGCCGCCAAGCGGATGGAACCGGCGATCCAGGCGACCGTCGACGAGCTGGTGGACCGGTTCATCGACACCGGACGGGCCGAACTGGTCGAGCAGATGGCCGTTCCGCTGCCGCTGGACGTGATCACCCAGCTCTACGGACTCGGCCCCGCCCAGGCCGAGGACATCCGGAGCTACTCCCTGGAGTTCCTCGAGAACTCCTCCGGGGAGGCCGGCCAGAACGTCATCCGCCGCGTGTGCGACTACTGGATCGAGGTCTTCGCCGAACGCCGCGCACACCCGGGGACGGACTTCATCTCCCAGCTCCTGCAGCTGAACGCCGAGCTCGACGTCCCCGACGAGGAGCTCGCGAACATGATGTTCATCCTGACCTATGCCGGCCACGACTCCACCGCACTGGGGCTGAGCAACGCGCTGCTCTACCTGGCCGAGCACCCGGAGACCCACGCCCGCCTGCTCGAGGACGAGTCCCGCATCCCGGTGGCGATCGACGAGATCCTCCGCTACCACGCGCCGCTGCACTGGTTCCCCCGCGTAGCGACCGAGGACGTCACCATCGCCGACCAGGTGGTGCGGGCCGGCGAACGGGTGATGCTCCTGTTCGGCTCGGCGAACCGGGACGCCGAGGTCTTCCCCGACCCCGACGTGATGGTCCTGGACCGCAAGCCCAACCGGCATCTCGCCTTCGGCGCGGGGATCCACAGCTGTCCCGGGATGCCGCTGGCCAAGGCGGAGATGCGCATCGCCGTGACCACGGTGCTCAAGCGGCTCCCCGGCTTCCACGTCGACGGCGAGGTCGAGCGGACCAGTCCGTTGGAGGGCGGCGGCCGGCACCTCGGCGTCCGCCGGCTGCCGGTGACCTGGTGACGGGAGGACGTCGTCATGAAGGCCACCGTTGACCCCGACAAGTGCTGCGGCTATGGCGACTGCGTGCTGACCGCGCCCCGCCTGTTCGACCTGGGCGACGACGGGGTGGCGATCGTCCTGATCGAGGACGTCCCCGAGGACCAGCGCGCAGAGCTCGACGCGGCAGCGGCCAGCTGTCCGGTCGAGGCCATCACCGTTCATGACTGAGCGTCGGCGGTTGGACCGCGTGGCGATCGTCGGTGCATCGCTGGCGGGCATCACTGCAGCGGAGAGCCTGCGCACACGCGGGTACGGCGGCAGCATCACGATGGTCGGTGCCGAGCACCATCGCCCGTACGACCGCCCGCCGTTGTCCAAGCGCCTGCTCCAGGGCACGTGGGAGGCCGACCGGACCCAGCTGCGCTCGGCAGAGGCACTGGCCGGACTCGGACTCGATTGGCGGCTGGGCCAGGCCGCCGTCGCGCTGGACCCGACCACCCGCGAGATCAGGCTCGCCGACGGCGGGACCGTCGGGTACGACGCTGCGCTGCTGTGTACCGGCACGACCGCCCGGCAGCTCCCCCACCCGACTCCGCTGCGTGGGATCCACACCCTGCGGACCCTCGAGGACGCCGTGGCGATCCGCGCCGCGCTCGACCGGGCACCGCGGGTGGCCGTCGTGGGCGGCGGCTTCATCGGGGCCGAGGTCGCCGCCGAGGCCCGTCGCCGGGGCCTCGCGGTGACGATGCTCGAGGCGCTGCCCGTGCCGTTGTCCCGCGGGTTGGGGGAACGCATGGGCCGGCTCTGCGCCGACCTGCACGTGCGCCACGGCGTGGACGTCCGGTGCGGGGTCACGGTGCGTGGCTTCGACGGCGACGCGGGCAGGCTCAGCCGGGTGCTCCTCAGCGACGGCACGACGATCGACGCCGACCTCGCCGTGGTGGGGATCGGCTCGGCCCCCGCCACCGACTGGCTGGCGGGCTCCGGCCTGCTGGTGGACGACGGCGTGGTCTGCGACCCGTTCTGCCGGTCGAGCGCGCCCGGCGTGTACGCCGCCGGGGACGTCGCCCGTTGGCACAACGGCCTGTTCGGCGTCCAGACGAGGATCGAACACTGGACCAACGCCCGCGAACAGGCGATCGCCGCCGTCGCCACGATGCTCGCCGACCACGGGGCCGGCGGTGAGCCCACGCCCTACTCCCCCGTGCCCTACGTCTGGTCGGACCAGTACGGGTCACGCATCCAGGTGGCGGGCCGTCCCAGCCCGCACGTCGACGCGGTCCGGGTCGTGCACCGGGACGACGCCACCGACGCGACGGTGGCGCTCTACCGGGACGGCGACACCCTCATCGGGGCGCTGGCGATCAACGCACCGAAGCTGCTGCTCCCCTACCGCCGGATGATCGCCGACCGCATCCGATGGGAGGACGCGCTCACCGCCTGCTGAGTGATCCCCCACGGCGACCCCGACCCTCGACAGCCCAGCACCCCAGCTCACGGAACCCGGTGACACCGATGTCCCAGCACCCCGCTCCCCCTGCCGCCCGATCACCGCTCCCCGCCGCCTTCGCCTCGGTGATGGGGTGGGCCTTCGACCTCTTCGACCTGTTCCTGCTGCTCTACGTCGCCGGACCGGTCGGCTCGGTCATCTTCCCCGCGGAGAGCCAGACACTCAGCCTCGCGCTGGTCTTCGCCTCGTTCGCGGTCAGCATCGTCATGCGCCCCGGTGGGGCTGCCTTCTTCGGCGAACTGGCCGACCGGATCGGCCGCAAGAAGATCATGGTGACCGTGCTGGCCGGGGTCGGCCTGTCCACGGCCGCGCTCGGCCTCGTGCCCAGCCACGACTCGGTCGGGGTGGCCGCACCGATCATGTTCATCGCGATCCGGATCGTCCAGGGCCTGTTCGTCGGCGGCGTCACCGCGACCACCCACACCCTGGGCACCGAGAGCGTCCCGGCCCGGTGGCGCGGGCTCATGAGCGGACTGGTCGGTGGTGGCGGCGCGGGCCTGGGTGCCGCCCTGGCCAGCATCGCCTTCATCGTGATCACCCAGCTGTTCCCGGGCGAGGCGTTCAACGGCTGGGGCTGGCGGGTCATGTTCTTCACCGGCCTGCTCGGTGCCGCGCTCAGCCTCTTCGTGCTCCGCAAGGTGGAGGAGTCGCCGATGTGGCTGGAGGCCCAGGCCGAGGCCACCCGGTCGGGTGTCGCGGCGCCCACCGAGAAGATGCGCTTCAAGGACCTGTTCACCGGCAGGTACCGGGCCATCACCCTGCTCAACATCGCCGTCGCCGCCGGAGCCGGCGCCCAGTACTACCTGACGTCGGGGTTCATGCCGACCTTCCTCGGCTCGGTGGTGGGGATGCCGGCCAGTGCACGGGGCTGGGTCCTGCTGGGCGCGAGCCTGGGGGTCGTCGTCGCGGCCGGCGCCGCCGGAGAGCTGAGCGAACGCATCGGCCGCCGCAGGACGATGCTCTACATCGGTGGGGCCAACGTCGTGGCGCTCCCGCTGATCGTGCGGGGGCTGGCCTCGTCGGAGCCGTCCGCCACCGGCCGGATCCTGTTGCTCACCGTGGTGCTCGCGTTCTTCGCCAACGCCGCCTACGCGCCCGTCATGATCTTCCTCAACGAGCGGTACCCGACGGCGATCCGCTCCCGGGGCACCGCGATCAGCTGGAACACCGGCTTCATGCTCGGCGGCCTGCTGCCCACCTTCGTGACCCTGCTCAGCCCCGAGGTCTCCGACATCCCGAGTCGCCTGACCGTCTTCATCATCGGCTCCGTCCTGGTCTTCCTCGTGGCCGTCGCGGCCAGTCCGGAGACCCGTGGCGCGCTCGAGCAGCTCCCGCCGGTGGACACCGACCCGCCGGCCCCCGCAATCCCGACCACCTCCTCCCCCGCGGCCGACGGCCGTCCCTGACCCGTACCTGACAAGGACACGACACATGACCATCCCCGCCATCGACTCCCTCACCGACCGCGTCGTCCTGCTCACCGGTGTCACCGGCGACATCGGCGCGACCTACCTCTCCGCCTTCACCCGCGCCGGCGCGCACGTCGTGGCGACCGACCTGCCGAACGCCGAGGACGCCGGGCAGCGCCTCGTGGCCGACGCAACGGCGGCCGGCCCGGGCCGGGCCGTCTTCGTCGGCTGCGACATCACCGACGGCGAGGGCGTGCAGCGCGCCGTGGACACCGCGACCAAGGAGTTCGGCGGCCTGCACAGCGTCGTGAACAACGCCGCCATCTACCGGACGCTGGGCGGCAAGCGTCCCCTCGTCGAGCTCACCGAGGCCGACTGGGACCTCGTCCTCCGGGTCAACGTGATCGGCACCTGGCAGGTCATCAAGGCGGCCGCACCGGTCCTGGCGGCCAGCGGCCAGGGACGCATCGTCAACATCGCCTCGGTCGTGTCCCGCAACGGCGCTCCGGGGTTCGCGCACTACGTCGCCTCGAAGGCCGCGGTCGAGGGGCTCACCCGCTCGGCGGCACGTGAGCTCGGGGTCAGCGGCACGACGGTGAACTCGGTGTCCCCCGGCCTGGTGGACGACGGGGCGACCCGCGAGCTGAACACCGACGAATACCTCGCGATGGCGGCCAGGGCCCGCGCCATCCCCCGCGCCATGGTGCCCGAGGACCTCGTGGGCGCCGTCCTGTGGTTGTCCGGGCCGGCGTCGGGGTTCGTCACCGGTCAGACGCTGGTCGTCGACGGCGGCGGGGTCTTCGTATGACGTCCACGGAGCTCCTGCAGCCGGTCGACCCCTCGACCCTCGCCGAACTCCCCGCCGTCGCGAGCGCGGACGCCGGGGGGATCGAGGCCGCCGTCGCGGCGGCAGTCGCTGCCATGTCGGGCTCCTGGCCCCGGGACCACCGTCGTCGCGCGGCAGTGCTGTACGCCTGGGCGGACCTGATCGCCGCCGAGTCCGACGTCATCGCCGCCGACCTGGTCCGCGAGACGGGCAAGCCGGCCGCCGAGGCCGCCCTCGAGGTGGCCGGCAGCATCGACGCGCTGCGGTACAACTCGGGGCTGGCCCGCCTGCCGCTCGGGCGGGCCACCAGCCTGCACGACGGCTCCGAGGCGCACCTGGTGCGGGAACCGGTCGGGCCGACGGTGTTCATCACCCCCTGGAACTGGCCGGTGCTGCTCCTGCTGCGCGACCTCGCACCGGCCTTCGCGGTCGGGGTGAGCGCGTTGGTCAAGCCGAGCCCGCAGACGGTGCACGTGACCAACCGCGTGGTCGAGCTCGGCCATCGGGCCGGGGTACCGCTCGACGTGCTCCAGGTCGTTCCCGGCGGCGCCGACGTCGGCTCGGCGCTGGTTCGTCATCCGGACACGGCCGCCGTGGCGATCACCGGCTCCACGGCCGCGGGGCAGGCCGTGCTGCGGGATGCCGCCGAGACGATGACCCGCCCGCTGCTGGAGCTCGGCGGCAAGGCCTCCATGCTGGTGCTCCCGGACGCCGACCTGGAGGCTGCGCTGGCGGCCGCCGGCCGGGCAGCGGTGATCACGAGCGGTCAGATGTGCATGGCCTGCACCCGGGTGCTCGTGCACGAGGACCAGCTGGCGCAGGCCGAGAAGATCCTGCGGGAGGCGCTGGCACGCACGGCGCCGGCGGATCCACGTGACCCTGCCGCCGCCCTGGGGCCGCTCATCGGGCCCGCCGCGCTGGAGAAGGTCACCGGCTACCTGGACCTGGCGCGCCGCGATGCGCGTCTGGTCACCGGCGGTGAGGAGGTGCACCCCGACGGGCTGCCCGGCCACTTCCTGACCCCGGCGCTGGTCACCGACGTCGAGGTGACCTCTCCCCTGGTCCAGGAGGACATCTTCGGCCCCGTGCTGATGCTCGAGTCCTATGCGACGACGGAGGACGGGGTGCAGCTGTCCAACGCGACACCGTTCGGGCTGGCCGCGTCCGTGTGGTCCCGGGACACCGCCCGGGCCGTCTCGGTCGCCCGGGAACTGAAGGCCGGCACGGTGTGGGTCAACGGCTACAACCGTTCCTACGCGGAGATGCCCTCGGGCGGGATGCGCATGTCGGGTCTCGGCCGGACCCGGGGGCTGGAAGGGCTCGAGCAGTTCACCGAGCTCAAGCACATCCACCTCTCGCTCTAGCCCGGCGGTTCAGGGCCGGCACCGGAGGGAACCCCTCCCGGTGCCGGCCCGATCAGCCGGGGGCCGTCTCCCCGGACGGGCCCGCCGGCGGTCCCCCGCCGTCGAGGTCCCGCTCCAGGGAGGTCCAGAACCGGAGGGCGGCGTGCTCCATCTCCAGGCCCAGCCCCAGCGTCACCATGCGGGGGGCGACGTCGGCGACGTCGCCGTAGCGCTGCCGCATGCCCTCGTAGACCCGGATCCGCTCCTCGTGCTGGGCGATCTGCTCACGCGCGAGACGACGCACGTTCGCCGGCTCGCCCAGCTCGTTGAAGAACAGCTTGAGCTCCGCCACGTCGCGCAGCTGGAAGTGCTCGTTGGTCGGTGCGGCCAGCCAGGCCCGCAGCTCGCGGAGGCCCTCATCGGTGAGGGAGTAGGTCCGGCGTCGCCGGCCGTCGGACTCGGTGGTGGCCGACAGCAGCCCCATGCCCTCCAGCCGCTGCGGCTCGGAGTAGAGCCCGGCATGCGGGAAGACCCAGAAGTAGCCGATGGAGCGGTTGATCGCCCGCTTGAGGTCGTAGGACGTGGACGGGCCGCGAAGGCCGACCATGCCCAGGACCACGTACGACGTGGGGGACAACCGCTCGCTGGGCACGTTGCAAGCCTAACAATCCGGCATGTATGGTCCGACTCGGATCATCGTGGATCTCGGAATCGGAGGCGTGACTTGGACCTGGCCACCGCGCTGGCGTGGACCGTGGAGCGTCACCCCGACCGCCGGGCCGTCGGCGGCCGGCGACCGATGACGTACCGGCAGTGGGACGCGCACACCAATCGACTCGCCCGCGCCCTGCTCGACCTGGGGGTGGGCCCCGGCGACCGGGTGGCGATCTCACTGGCCGGCGGCGAGCCTCTGGCGAGCCTGCACCTGGCTGCCCAGAAGGTGGGCGCGGTCTCCGTCCCGCTGTCGACCCGGCTCAGCCCGGACGAGCTCGCCTACTGCATCGGCGATGCCGACCCGGCGCTGCTGGTCACCGACCAGACGACCGCGCCGACCGCCGCCACCGTGGAGCTGGACGTCCTGCACCGCGACATCGGCGAGCTGCCGACCGGCGACCAGCCGGACGGCGCGCTCGGGCAAGTGCCCTCCGAGGACGACATCAGCGTGATGCTCTACACCTCCGGGACCACCGGCCGCCCCAAGGGCGTGCCGCGGTCCCACCGGGCCGAGCACACCGCCGCCGTGGCCCAACTCGTGCAGACACAGCTGCGCCAGGGCGAGGTCGTGCTCGGCGTCATGCCGATGTTCCACACCATGGGGCTGCGCACCCTGCTGGCGAGCATCGTCTGCGGCGGCACCTGGGTGCCGCAGGCCAGGTTCGACGCCGCGGAGTCGGTGCAGCTCATCCGGGACGAGGGCGTCAGCGCGCTGTACCTGGTCCCCACCATCTACTGGTCGCTGCTGCGCCAGCAGGGCTTCGACGAGATCACCGGCCTCGACCGGCTGGCCTACGCCGGCGCGGCCATGACCCCGGCGCTGGCCGAGCAGCTGGTCGAGACGCTGCACCCCCGCGCACTGGTGAACCACTACGGCAGCACCGAGATCTACACGTTCACCATCGGCCCGGACGGTTACCGCAAGCCCGGGTGCGCCGGCCGGGCGGGGATCTTCTCCCGGGTCCGGCTGGTCGAGCCGGAGGTGGGCGCGTCGCCCGAGGCGCTCGTCGGAGCCGGCGAGCAGGGCCAGGTGATCGTCTCGATGGCCAGCCCCGAGGCCTTCGCCGGCTACTGGAAGCGACCGGACGCCGATGCCAGATCCATCCGGGACGGCTGGTACTACACCGGTGACCTGGCGACCGCCGACGACGAGGGCGACCTCTGGGTCGCCGGCCGCGTCGACGACATGATCAACTCCGGCGGCGAGAACGTCTACCCGGACGAGATCGAAGCGGCGCTGGTGCGCTGCCCGGCCGTGGCCGACG
>JAOPWG010000267.1 GCA_025965775.1 Modestobacter sp.
GGCACGGAGGGGGACGATCCCCTCCTCCTCGAGCTCGAAGATCGTCCGGAGGTACATCTCCGTGGTGTCGATGAGATCGTTCACGTCACTCCTCCGTCAGGTGCTCCGATCCTACGAGGCGGCGCCATCGGCCGGGGCGCTGCGACCGACGGCGCCGGCTGGCGCGCACGCCGCCGTCCACCGGTAGCGTCGGTCGGGGCGAGGGGCGCCGATGAGGGGGTTCCGTGATCGAGCTCGCGAGCGCAGGGACGCGCACCGCCGGTGCCGGCGGGGTGGACGCATGAGCGACGCCGTCACCGTCGTCTGGGACGACGCGCTGCTGGGATACACCATGGGCGGGGACCACCCGATGCACCCGGTCCGGCTCGACCTCACCATGCGGCTGGCCGACTCCCTCGGTGTGCTGTCCGGCGACCGGGTCCAGGTGCTGCGCCCCACCCCCGCCGACGTCGACCTGCTGACCCTGGTGCACGACCCGGCCTACCTGGACGCGGTGAAGCGCGCGCCGGCCGACCCCTACGGCGTGGGCCACGGTCTGGGCACCCCGGACAACCCGGTCTTCGAGGGCATGTACGACGCCGCGGCCCTGATCACCGGCGGCAGCGTGCTGGCCGCGCAGCAGGTGCACTCGGGCCGGGCACAGCACGCGGTGAACATCGCCGGTGGCCTGCACCACGCCATGCGGGACACCGCCTCGGGCTTCTGCGTCTTCAACGACGCGGCGGTCGCCATCACCTGGCTGCTCGGCCAGGGCTACGAGCGGATCGCCTACGTCGACCTGGACGTCCACCACGGCGACGGGGTCCAGGCCGCCTTCTACGACGACCCGCGGGTGCTCACCGTCAGCATCCACCAGACGCCGCTGACGCTGTGGCCGGGCACCGGCTACCCCGAGGAGACCGGCGACCCGGGCAAGGCGTTGGGCAGCGCGGTCAATCTCGCGCTGCCCAACGGCACCGACGACACCGGCTGGCTGCGCGCGTTCACCGCCGTGGTGCCCAGCGTGGTCCGGGCCTTCGCCCCGCAGATCCTGATCACCCAGTGCGGGTGCGACGCCCACCACGAGGACCCGCTCGCCGACCTCGGCCTCACCGTGGACGGGCAGCGGGCCTCCTACCGGGCGGTGCACGCCCTGGCCCACGAGGTGTGCGACGGGCGCTGGATCGCCCTCGGCGGCGGCGGGTACGGGCTGGTGCGCTGCGTGCCCCGGGCGTGGACCCACCTGATCGCCGAGGCCGGGGGCGACCGGCTGGCCCCGGACACCGAGATCCCGCAGAGCTGGCGGGACGACGTCCGTCGGCGCGGGCTGCGCGCCGAGCCGCCGAGCACGATGACCGAGGGTGGCTACACCGGTTTCCAGCGCTGGGATCCCTACACCGAGAACCGGGTGGACCGGGCGATCATGCGGACCCGCACCGCCTCCTTCCCCTACTTCGGCCTGGACCCGGACGACCCCCGTGACTGATCAGCAGAGCGCGCCTGCCGAGGACACCGCCGGCCCGCAGGCGCTGGAAACCCCGGCCGACCCCGACGCGGTCGCGGCACCGCCGCCGCACTGGGAGGCCGACGTGGTGGCCGCCGACGGTGGGACGGTGCACCTGCGCCCGATCACCCCGGCCGACTCCGACGGCATCGTCGGGCTGATGGACCGAAGCTCCGACCAGACCCGCTACTACCGGTTCTTCGGGCCGATGCGCCGGCTGTCGGACAAGGACCTGTTCCGCTTCACCAACGTGGATCACGACAGCCGGGTGGCCTTCGTCGTGCTGCTGGGCGACGAGCTCATCGGCGTCGGTCGCTATGACCGCTACCCGGGCACCGACGACGCCGAGGTCGCCTTCCTCATCGAGGACGCCCACCAGCGCCGCGGGCTGGGTTCGGTCCTGCTGGAGCACCTGGCTGCCGCGGCCCGCGAGCGGGGGATCACCCGGTTCGTCGCGGAGGTGCTGAGCCAGAACAGCCAGATGGTGCGGGTCTTCCTGGACGCCGGCTACTCCGCTGAGCGCTCCTATGCCGACGGGGTCGTCCACCTGACCTTCCCCATCGCGCCCACCGAGCAGAGCCTCGCGGTCACCTACGAGCGGGAGCAGCGCAGCGAGTCGCGCTCGATCGGCCGGCTGCTCACCCCGGGCTCGGTGGCCGTGGTCGGGGCCAGCAACGACCAGACCAAGGTCGGCCACGCCGTCCTGCGGCATCTGCTGGACTACGGCTTCGCCGGCCCCCTCTACCCGGTGAACCCGGCGGTGCGGCACGTGCGCGGTGTGCCCGCCTACGCCGACATCGAGGCGATCCCCGACGACGTGGACCTGGCGGTGCTGGCCGTGCCGGCCGACGAGGTCCCCGCCGTCGTGGAGGCCTGCCGTCGCAAGCGGGTGCGGGGCCTGGTCGTGATCACCGGTGGGTTCGGCGAGACCGGCCCGGAGGGGCGCGCCGCCGAGCGGGCGCTGGTGGCCTCGGCCCGGGCCTCCGGGATGCGCGTCGTCGGCCCCAACTGCCTGGGCATCGTCAACACCGACCCGGCGGTGCAACTGAACGCCAGCCTCGCCCCGGCGATCCCCGGCCGCGGGAGGGTCGGCTTCTTCGCCCAGTCCGGCGCGCTCGGCGTCGCCCTGCTGGAACGCGCCCGCGCGCGGGGCATCGGCCTGTCCAGCTTCGTCTCCGCGGGCAACCGGGCCGACGTCAGCGGCAACGACCTGCTGCAGTACTGGGCCACCGACCCGGCGACCGAGGTCGTGCTGCTGCACCTGGAGAGCTTCGGCAACCCGCGTAAGTTCGCCCGGCTGGCCCGCCGGGTCGGCCGGACCAAGCCGGTGGTGGCGGTCAAGAGCGGCCGGCACGTCAGCATGACCGCGGGCCTGGCCGGCACCAGCGTGTCGGTGCCCGAGCAGTCGGTCGCGGCGCTGTTCGCCTCCGCCGGCGTCATCCGGGTGGAGACGCTCGCCCAGTTGTTCGACGTCGGCACGCTGCTGGCCCACCAGCCGCTGCCGGCCGGCGACCGGGTCGCCGTCGTCGGCAACTCCACGGCCATGGGCGTGCTGGTCGCCGACTCCGTCCTGGAGCAGGGGCTGGAGCTGGCGCACGAGCGGCCGGTCGACATCGGCACCCAGGCGGGGCCGGAGGACTTCCGGGCCGCCCTGCAGGCCGCCCTGGACGACGAGGGCGTCGACGCGGTCGTGGCGGTGTTCCTGCCGCCGCTGCTGCGTGGCTCGGAGGTGTTCGGCCGGGTGCTGCGGGAGGTCGCCGCCGGCGCGGACAAGCCGGTGGTCGCCAACTTCCTGTCCACCGACGGGATCCCCGGGGAGCTCGCCGTGCGCGACGAGCAGGGGATGCCTGCCCGCGGGTCCGTGCCGTCGTTCTCCACCCCGGAGCGGGCGGTCATCGCGCTGGCCAAGGTCGCCGAGTACGCCCGGTGGCGGCGCCGTCCGACGGGTGTCGTGCCGGACCTGGAGGGCATCGACGAGGTCGCCGCCCGCCGGGTCGTCGACCGGGTCCTCGCCGAGGCGCCGGCCGGCCGGCCGCTCACCGACGAGGAGACCATCGACCTGCTGGACGCCTACAGCCTGCCGATGCTGGGCACCCGGCGCGTCACCGACGTCGACGCCGCCGTCACCGCTGCCGAGGAGATCGGCTTTCCGGTGGTGCTGAAGTCCACCGCGCCGTGGCTGCGGGACCGCCGCGACCTCGGCGGCATGCGCTTCGACCTGACCGACGCCGAGGACGTGCGTGCGGCGTTCGCCGCCATCCCGGCCGGCGACCCGGTGATCGTCCAGGAGCAGGCCGCACCCGGCGTCGCCACCGTGGTGGAGATCGTCGACGACCCGTCCTTCGGCGCGCTGGTCAGCTTCGGCCTCGGCGGTGTGGCCACCGACCTGCTCGGTGACCGCGCCTACCGGACGTTGCCGCTGACCGACCTGGACGCCGCGGAGCTGGTCCGTTCCCCGCGGGCCTGGCCGCTGCTGGACGGCTACCGGGGCAGCGCACCCGCCGACTCCGCAGCCCTGGAGGAGTTGTTGCTGCGGGTCGCCCAGCTCGGGGACGACCTGCCCGAGGTGCTCGGGCTGAGCCTCGAGCCGGTGATCGTCGGCCCCGCCGACGCCTGGCACGGCGGCCGGTCGCTGGTGATCGCCGGCGCGACGGTGCAGGTCGGGCCGCCGACCGGTCGCCTCGAACCGGGACCCCGCCGGATGTTCCGCCCGGAAGCTGTGTAGGAGGCTGTGCTCATCGTAGGAGGCTGTGCTCATCGTCATCCTTCGGATGACACGGCGCTGGACGTCATCCTCCGGACGACACCGCGGCCAGGAGCCGTGCCCAACCGCCGTGGAGCCGTTGCCCGGGACGACGAGGGCCTGGTGGCGACGACGAGGGCCTGGTGACGCAGAGAGCCGGCCACCTCGCAGCGAGGTGGCCGGCTCTCGTCCGTGCTCCGCGGGAACACCGCCGTCCGGGAGGACGGCTCCGTGGCCCCGGCGCGGGCCGGAGGCTCCCGCCGGGACCCGGGCAGCGGCTCAGTGCACCTGGGGGGACGGCACCTGGCCGCGATGACGTCCGAAGGACGTCAGACGAGGTAGTCCCGCAGGGCGTCGGCCCGTTGCGGGTCACGCAGCTTGGACATCGTCTCGCGCTCGATCTGGCGGACCCGCTCGCGGGAGAGCCCGAAGCGCTTGCCGATCTGCTCCAGGGTCCGCGGCTGCTCGCCGTCCAGGCCGAACCGCATGA
>JAOPWG010000343.1 GCA_025965775.1 Modestobacter sp.
AGATGGTCAACACCACCCGGCTGGACTGCGTGCTGGGCTCCGCGGCGACGATCCGGGCCGCGCTCACCCAGGCGGTCCACCACGCCCGGCACCGCTCGGCCTTCGGCGCGCTGCTGGTCGACCAGCCGCTGATGCAGAACGTGCTCGCGGACCTGGCGGTGGAGAGCGAGGCGGCCACCGCGCTGGGCATCCGGCTGGCCGCCGCGCAGGACGCCGGGGAGGCCGACTTCCTCCGGCTGGCCGGCGCCGTGGCCAAGTTCTGGGTCTGCAAGCGCACGCCGCTCGCGGTGGCCGAGGCGCTGGAGGTGCTCGGTGGCAACGGCTACGTCGAGGAGTCCGGCCTGCCCCGGCTCTACCGGCAGGCGCCGCTGAACTCCGTATGGGAGGGCTCGGGCAACGTCATCGCGCTGGACGTGCTGCGTGCCCTGGGGAACCGCTCGGCCGCCCTCGCGGCGGTCACCGCCGAGCTGGAGCTGGCCCGCGGTGCCGATCCCCGCTACGACGCCGCCCTCAAGCGACTGCAGGCCGAGCTGGGCGACCCCGAGCAGCTGCCGGTGCGTGCCCGCCGGGTCGCCGGCCAGCTGGCGCTGTGCCTGCAGGCGTCCCTCCTGCTGCGGCACGCGCCGGCTGCGGTCGCCGACGCGTTCTGCGCCAGCCGGCTGGACGGCGACTGGGGTGCGGTCCTGGGCACCCTGCCGGCCGGGATACCGGTGCGGCAGGTGGTGGACCGGGCCGCCGTCGTCCCGGCCTGAGGTGGGTGGGATGGGCGACCGCATCCGCCGCCGGAGCCGGCGGGCGACGGCACCGGCCGGGCCGCCGCGCCCGGTCGGGCACCACCCGGCCGGGGGGCCGGGGGACACGCTCTCCGGCCCGGAGGTCCCCTCCGCGGTCCCGGCCCGGCACACTGAGCCGGTGACCGAGACCCTGGAGCCTGGGACCCTCCCCGCGGACGGGTACGGCGGGCCGGCCCACACGGACGACCGGGCCGCCCTGGACCTGCTGGTCTGGGACGCCCCCAACATCGACATGACGCTGGCGAACGTGATCGGTACCCGTCCCACCGCCGCCTCCCGGCCGCGGTTCGACGCCATCGCGGCCTGGTTCGTCGACGGGGCCGGTGACGCCGAGGTCGAGGCCTGCGTCTTCGCCAACGTCCCGCCGCAGCACGCCACGTCGCTGCAGCGCTGGGTCGAGGCGCTGCGCAGCTTCGGCTACGCGGTCTTCGCCCGGCCCAAGACCCAGCCCGACGACGACATCGACCAGTCGATGCTCGACCACATCTCCGTCCGCACGCACAGCCACGAGCTGCGCCGGCTGATCGTGTTCTCCGGCGACGGGCGGAACTTCGCCGAGCCGCTGGAGGACCTCGCCCGGGCCGGTACCGAGGTCGTCGTCGTCGCGTTCAGCGAGGTCGCCGGGTACGCGATCAGCTCCGAGCTGATCCGCTTCATCGACATCGAGGACGTCCCCGGGGCCTTCGCCGCACCCCTGGACCGGGTGCGCCTGGACGCCCTTCCGCCGGACGGCGCCTGGCTGCGGCCGACCAAGAGCCTGCGCGACGCCGCCGGCGTGTTCACCGCCCGCCGGGGCGGCTGAGGTCTCCGCCGCAGCAGTCGCTCAGCGGCGGGCCAGCCGCCGGGCGCCGTTGACGGTGTAGGGCAGCGAGTAGTGCGCGAACACCTCCGGCTCGCGGTCGGCGGTCAGCTCTCCGTCGGTGTCGATCGAGGGGGCGTCCTTGGCCAGGTCCTTCGCGACGGTGACGCGCAGGTGGTCGGGGGCGACGGTCGCCCCGGTCAGCGGTACGAAGGTGAGCTTGTGCCGGCCGATGATGCCGGTGGTGACCGAGGCGAAGAAGGGCTGGTCGGTGGTGGTGTCGACGTAGACCGCCTCGAGCGTGCCGATCTTGCTGCCGTCGGGGTCGAGGACGGTCGAACCACGCCAGTCACGGATGTTCTCGGCCGGGAACACGGGCACTCCTTCGGTGGGGGACAACTGATCTCCCCGTGCCCGTCCGGAGACCCGGGCAACCATGCTGGTGATCGCCGGCGGGTCATGGCACGCCTGCCGGCGCCGGTCCGTGTGGCCCCCGCCGGTCGTCTTCGCAGCCCAGCAGGGGAATCCGATACCCCCCGGGGGTGTTGAACGGGGTAAATCGTCAGGACGAGGAGAGGACGGCCCCGTGAAGGGTGATCGGGTAGAGATCGTGATCGACGCCGGCGGCGGCACGCGCACTTACGACATCGAGGCGACCCGCGCCGGCCGGCGGGTGGAGACCACTCACGGTCGCGGCATCGTCGAGGTCGCCGAGGTGACCCGTGGCGGGACCGCGGTACGTACCGCCCGGTTCATGGCCGGCCGCGTGCTGGCCCTGGTGGAGCACCCAGCTCCGCGCCCGGCCGATGCCGACGACGCGCCGGTGCTGCCGCTGCGGGCCTCCGCCTGAGCGGAGCGGTACTCAGTCGTTGATCGACGAGCTCCGCGGCCGGGGCACCCCGGCGACCTCGAGCCCGGAGGGCAGCGAGGCCCACACGTGCTTGCGCGCGGGTTCGCCGGCCCATCCGTAGCGCAACGCCAGCTGCGCCACCATCGGCAGTCCCATGCCACCCAACGCCGGGTCGCGGTCGAGGGCCGGCTTCGGCGGCCGGTCGGGCGCCTCGTCGCTGAGCACGATCAACCAGCCCCCCGCGTTGGCGACGATGACCGCCTGGACCGCGCCCCCGCCGTGCCGCAGCGCGTTGGACGACAGCTCCTCGAAGACCAGTAACAGCCCTTCCCGGGCGTCCTCGGTGGACCGGGCCGCCAGGGACGGGTGCGCCAGGCGTGCGCGCAGGTCCATCCGCACGCGGGAGGCGTCGTGGACCGTGGGCAGCTCCCACCGCCAGACGTCGCCGCGCTCGGTGGGGACCGGCGCCGATGGCCAGACCAGTCCGCTCACGAACCCTCCTCGCTGGCGCTCGTCGGCCGCGTTCGCGACGCTGCCGTGCCGATGCGTGAGCTCGCAAGCTCGCTCACAGTGGGGTCCCCCCTTGCCCGGCGGTGTCTCCGCCGTCCCCATGGTGGCGGACGATGTTCCGGCGTGCAGCGCGTGGGGGTGGGGAGGCGCCTGCGGTCAGCGCGGAGGGCGCCGGTCGGTTCTCGGGGGGCCGTCGGGCATGCCCTTCACGTCGAGCCGGTCGAGCAGCCCGGTGAGCTCCAGCGGACCGGTGACGATGCGGCTGGTGGCCACCACCCGGACGTGCTTTCCGGCCGCCTCGGGGTGCTGGCTGAGCCAGACCAGCGCCGTGACCCCGGCCGAGCCGAAGAACGTGACCCCGGACAGGTCGAGGGTGAGCAGCCGGTCGGCCGTACGCAGGGCCTGGAGCAGCGTGTTCTGGAGCAGCGGGTTGGTGGCGGCGTCGAGCATGCCCGTGACAGCCGCGACCACGCGGCCGGGCTCCGGGCTCCCCGACAGGGTCACCTGGAAGGGTGCGTCTCCGGTTCCCTGTCCGGGCTGACGCCCTGGTCCCGGATGACCAGGTGTGGACCTGACCGTGCTGATGCGTCCTCCCCCGTGCCGACGACCCCCGCCGTGTCCTCAGCGGTGATGCTGCCCGCCGGCCGACCCAGTCCGATCCCATGCTGCCTCGATCCCCCCGGAGGGGGCAACCGGGCGGAGAGGGGCCATCGGGCGGCGTGGATCGTTTCCGGTCCACGATCGTCTCGGTTCGCGCCGCTGGGACCCGTGTGGCAGCGCGGCACGTCGACGAAACCCCCGCCTGCCTCCGCAGGGTGGTGCCGGCCCTGGCGCAGGGCGTCCGACGTCGACCCGCCACCCGGCCGGACACGCGGTCGGGCATGCGCGGCGGCCGCCCGGCGACGGCGGCCCTTCCGGCCGTCCCGCCCATCCCGCAGACCGGGCCCGGCCGGGATCAGCAGCGGACGCACGCGCTCCCGGCGACGGGGGTGCGGGAGGAGGCGGCCCCGTGTGGGACTACGTGGTCGATCGCCGCGGGCAGATCGCCTGCCAGGCGTTCCAGCACGTCAGCCTGGTCGTGCAGGGCGTCCTGCTCGGCACCGTGATCGCCCTGGCCGTCACGATGGCCGTCTATCGCAGCCCGCGGGCCACCCCGCTGGCCAACGGCGTCTCCGCGGTCGGCCTGACGATCCCGGCCTTCGCGCTGCTGCGGTTCTGCTGGTCGACCGGTCGCTGGTCGAGTCCGCCCGCGGGGTGGGGAGGAGCCGGCGGGCCACCCTGCGGCGGGTGGAAGTGCCCCTGGCCTGGCCGGTCATCCTCGTCGGCGTCCGGACCTGCCGGCCGACGTGGTCTACGCGTGGATGAAGAGCGAGGGGCTGGTCAGCTGAGGGAGGCGGCCAGCTGCTCCATCCGGCCGACCAGGAACTCCACCGCGGCCGCGCTGTCCACCCTCTCGGCCACCCCGACGGCGGTCGGTGCGGTCGAGACGGTGCGCCGGTCGACCAGCGTCTGCCCCCGCCCGGCGCCGTGCCCGGTGTCGACGACGACGTCCCGGGCGACCGTGCCCAACGTCCCCGGCACGATCGCCTCGGTGAGCGCCAGCGCGTCGTGCACCACCACGCCGGCGGTGCCGTAGGTGGTCTTCGCGTGGTCCAGGTACTGGCCCAGGATGGCCGCGGCCCGGGCGCCCACCGGCCCCGCGGCGGCGAACCGGGCGATGCCGGCCTCGGTCAGCACGGTGGGCAGGGTGACGTCCAGGCCGACCATCACCGTGGGGAGCCCGGCGCGGAACACCACGGCCGCGGCTTCCGGGTCGGCCCAGACGTTGAACTCCGCGGCGCCGGTGACGTTGCCCCCTCGGGTCGCCGACCCGCCCATCACCACCAGTCGGCCGATCCGGGCCGCGGCGTCCGGGTACACCGACACCAGCAGGGCGATGTTGGTCAGCGGGCCGATCGCGGCCACCGTCACCGGCTCGGCGCTGGTCTCCAGCAGCTCGGCCAGCGCGGTGACCGCCGGGCGCGGGTCCACCTGGGCCGGGGACGGCGGAAGGACGACCCCACCCAGGCCGGCGGACCCGTGCACGTGCCCGGCGCGCCCCGGCAGGGGGTGCACCAGCGACGACCGGGCGCCCACGGCGACCGGGACGTCGCTGCGGCCGGCCAGGTGCAGCACCCGCAGCGCGTTCTCCGTGGTCTGCGCCAGCTCGACGTTGCCGTGCACCGTCGTCACCAGCCGCAGGTCGACCTCCGGGCTGGCCAGCGCCAGCAGGATCGCCAGGGCGTCGTCGATGCCGGGGTCGGTGTCGATCACGAGGGGGGTCGGGGTGTACGCCACCCCGCCATCCCACCAGACACCCCGCGACACGCCGGCGCGTCGTCTGGGCCACCCGGGTGACCGCCCCGCCGATGCCGAGCTGACCTGGGCTTTTTCCCGGGAGAGTCGACAAGTGACCGCCCGTGAAGGCGGTCACCGGCCGCTGCGGGGGGCCTGCGCAACGGTTCGGTCACGCGCCTGCCGCGGGGTGTCCGGAACGCGGGTCGTGGGCGGCTCCGGCGCCTAGTTTTCTCCTTGCCCGCGGTCCCTTCCCCGGCCGCGGCAACTCTTCCCAGGAGGGAGCACGACATGGCGTTCCGTCCCGCACCGATCGACACCGCCGTCGACCTCCTGGTGCACCCGGCTGCCCGCCCCGCCCGCCCGCGCACCGCCGCGCGGCGCGCCGGTCTGTGGGGCGCCGGTCCCGACGGCGAGCGG
>JAOPWG010000351.1 GCA_025965775.1 Modestobacter sp.
ATGACGGCGGCCAGCCACCCCGGCAGCACCGCCGCCAGACCGAGGATCGCCGCGGTTATCAGCGCGTTGAGGCCGAGCAGGGCGACCAGTCCTGCCCCGCCGAACAGGCCGGCGCCCACGCCGAGCCGCTTGGCCTTCCCGGTCACCTCCGCCTGCGCCAGCCGCACCTCGTCGCGGACCAGCCGGGTGACCTGGTCGGAGAGGTCGCCGAGCAGGGCGGCGGTGGAGGCCTTCGACGGGTCCGGCGGCGTCTCGGCCCGGGTGGCGCCGCTGCCCGGGTTGGGCTGGCTCATGAGGTTCTCCGCGGTCGGGGAAGGCGGTCGAGCCCGGACATGCCCGGAGCCTTTACCGCGTAAACCAAGATCGCGCCGTCGTGCGCCCGGTCGGCCGGTGGGTCCCGGCACACCGCTAGCCTCGCCGCCATGAGCTGGACCTGGCAGCTGGAAGACCCGACGGGTGCGCCCGTGGATCCCGCCTCGCTGGGGGTCGAGGTGCCCCCCGCCGACAACCAGGGCGACGCCGCGTCCTGGCTGGGGGAGAACTGGCGGGACCTGCTGGAGCGGGGGATCGCGACGGTCACCCTGCTGCGCGACGGTGACCGGGTCTACGGCCCGATGGGCCTGACCGCCACCTGAGCCGGGGCGGACGACGCGACGGTCCCCGGCCTTGTTCACCCCCGGGAGGTCTTGGCCGGGTCGCGCTCGACCACGTCACCGAGGGCCTCGTCGATGCGGGTCAGCACCTCGGCCGGCAGCACCACGCCGGCGGCCTGGACGTTGTCGGTGACCTGCTCGGGCCGGCTGGCGCCGATGATCGCTGCGGCCACGTTCGGGTTCTGCAGCACCCAGGCGACGGAGAGCTGGGCCATCGTCAGGCCCAGCTCGTCGGCGATCGGGCGCCGCTGCTGGACCCGGGTGAGGACGTCGTCCCGCAGGAAGCCCTGGATGGACCCGGACACCGCGGCGTTCCCGGCCCGGGTGTCGGCCGGCGGCTGGTGGCCGGGCAGGTACTTCCCGGTCAACACGCCCTGGGCCAGCGGCGACCAGACGATCTGGGACAGCCCGTGCTTCTCGCTGGTCGGGACGACCTCGGCCTCGATGACCCGCCACAGCATCGAGTACTGCGGCTGGTTGCTGATCAACTGGACGTTCAGCTCGCGGGCGAGCTCGGCGGCGGCAGCGATCTCCTCGGCGCGCCACTCCGAGACGCCGATGTAGAGGACCTTGCCGGCCCGCACGAGGTCGGCGAAGGCGGTCATCGTCTCCTCCAGCGGTACAGAGGAGTCGTAGCGGTGGGCCTGGTAGAGGTCGACGTAGTCGGTCTGCAACCGCTTGAGGGAGGCGTGGCAGCTCTCGGTGATGTGCTTGCGGGACAGGCCGCGGTCGTTGGCGCCGGGGCCGGTGGGCCAGTAGACCTTGGTGAAGATCTCCAGGCCCTCGCGGCGCTGACCGGCGAGGGCCCGGCCCAGGACCGACTCCGCCTTGGTGGCGGCGTACACGTCGGCGGTGTCGAAGGTGGTGATCCCGGCGTCGAGGGCCGCGTGCACGCAGGCGTGCGCGGCGTCCTCCTCGACCTGGCTGCCATGGGTGAGCCAGTTGCCGAAGGCGATCTCGGAGATGGTCAGGCCGGAACGGCCGAGGCGTCGAGTCTGCACGTCCGGCGACGGTAGAGGGCGTCGCAGCGCGCCTCCGGACCGGGCCCGCCCGGGCGGGCCCGGCGGCTCAGAACTCCTCGCCGACCGTCACCCGCGGCTTCGGGAAGCGCCAGCGGCGCACCATCGTGGCCCGGCTGATCCCGTACCAGACCAGGCTGCGGGTCTTCTCCGGGTGGTCGGGCAGTCGCTCGGCCAGTACCCGCTTGATCTTGCGGCCCAGCACGAAGGAGTCGGCCACGATGACCAGGAAGAAGGCGAACCAGACGTAGACGGTGTAGCCCTGCACCGCCGGGCTGGGGACGAAGTAGCCGATCAGCACCAGTGCGGCCACGACGAGGAAGAAGCTGCCGGCGTTGCGCCGGCTGTCGACGACGTCACGCACGAGCCGGCGGGCCGGGCCGCGGTCCCGCGCCGGCAGGGCGCTCTCGTCCCCCCGCGCCGCGGCGGCCCGGGTGGTGCCACGGGTAGCGGCCTGCGACTCACGCATCCGCTTGTAGGCCTCCTTGCGCGTGGTCGGCGGCGGCGGGGGAGGCCCCTGCCGACGGCCCTGGGCCTCGGCGCGCTTGGGGGTGGGGCGGCCCTTGCCGACGCCGCCCGCCAGCTGCGCGCTGAGGTCGGTGGCGGGATCCGGCGTCGTCTCGGATTGGGGGCGGCGGCCGGGCAGGCGGAGCTTCACGGCTGCGCAGTCTACGTGGGCGCGGGGCCTGTCCGGACCGCTCGAGTGGGGGAGGCATACCCCGCCGGGGGTGCGGCAGGAGCGCTCGGTCGGCGGTTCGCCGTAGAGTGGGAAGCAGCTCCGCCACGGCGGTGTTGGTCGTCGTGGCAGATCCCGCCATTGCGACCAAGGCAGGACACCTCGAGTGGGAGGACCACACACATGACCGTGCAGGACACGCAGGCCCCCGGCGCCACCGGCGTCCTTCTCAGCGACACCGCCGCCGGCAAGGTCAAGGCGCTGCTGGACCAGGAGGGCCGCGACGACCTGCGGCTGCGCATCGCTGTGCAGCCCGGTGGCTGCTCCGGTCTTCGCTACCAGTTGTTCTTCGACGAGCGCTTCCTCGACGGCGACCAGGTCCACGAGTTCGGTGGCGTCGAGGTCGTCGTCGACCGGATGAGTGGGCCGTACCTCGGCGGCGCGACGATCGACTTCGTCGACACCATCGAGAAGCAGGGCTTCACGATCGACAACCCCAACGCGCAGGGCTCCTGCGCCTGCGGCGACTCGTTCCACTGATCCCCGCCTGAGCCCGACACCACGGCGCCCGGCACCCCCTCGGGGGTGCCGGGCGCCGTCGTGTCCGGTGTCGTCGTGTCCGGGGTCAGTCCCCGGGGCGGGTCACAACCGGACGGGGTAGACGGTCTCGGGGATCTGCGGCTTGATCCGCTCCTCGACGAAGATGCCGTGCCACACCATGAAGACCAGCACCTCCCAGACCTGGCGCGCGATCCGCTTGCTGCTGTTCCGCTTCGGATCCGAGCCGGCCAGTTCGGTGAGCAGGTCGCCCACCCGGCCACGGTCGAGCCACTCGTCGGTCTGGCTCTGCGCCACGATGTCGCGCGCCCACTCGTGCAGCGGGCCGGCCAGGAACTCCGCCGTGGGCACCGGGAAGCCGAGCTTGCGGCGGTTCATGATCTTCGCGGGGACGATCTGCTCCATCGCCCGGCGCAGCGCGTACTTCGTCGTCCCGTGGGAGATGCGCTGGTCGACCGGGATGGTGC
>JAOPWG010000355.1 GCA_025965775.1 Modestobacter sp.
TCCTGCGCCGCAACGCCGTGCTGCCCGACGACCGGATCGAGGCGGTGCAGACCGGCTGCTGCCCGCACACCGCGATCCGCGACGACATCACCGCCAACCTCGACGCCGTCGAGCTGCTGGAGTCCCGTCACCCGGGCCTGGAACTGGTGTTCGTCGAGTCCGGCGGGGACAACCTGACCGCGTCGTTCAGCTATGGGCTCATCGACGTGCAGGTGTTCGTGGTCGACGTCGCCGGCGGGGACAAGGTGCCACGCAAGGGCGGCCCGGGCGTGACCAGCGCCGACCTGCTGGTGGTGAACAAGACCGACCTCGCGCCGCTGGTGGGCGCGGACCTCGGCGTGATGCGCCGCGACTCCGACGCCGTACGCGGTGGCAAGCCGACCGTGCTCATCTCGCTGCGTGAGGACCCCACCGCCGCGCCGGTCGCCGCGTGGGTGCGTGAGCAGGCGCGGCTCAAGGCGCTGCAGCGCGCCTGATGACCGCGTGAGGACGCTGGTCGAGGTGGTGGCCCGGTGTGGACCGCGGGGCCGCACCCTGTTGCCGGTCGTGCGGGCCAGCGGCCAGCTGGCGGTGCGCCGCACCGGGCCGCAGACGGTGCACCTGGTGGCCACCGCCTTCGGTCCGCTGGGCGGTGACGACGCGGAGATCCGGCTGGTGGTCGGGGAGGGGGCGCGGTTGAGCGTGCGGTCGGTGGCGGCGGCCGTGGTGCTGCCGGCGCGCGGGGAGTCCCCGCCGTCCCGCCTGGTGGTGCACGCCGAGGTGGCCGGGGTGCTGGACCTCCAGCCCGAGCCCACGGTGGTCACCGCCCGCGCCGTCCACCGGGCCGAGCTGCGTGCCCGGCTCACCGGTGTCGGCGAACTGGTCGCCACCGAGCAGGTGCTGCTGGGCCGCGCGGGCGAGGCGCCCGGTCAGTGGACCGGGACCACCCGGATCGAACGCGACGGCTGTCCGCTGCTGCACACCACCGTCGGCCTGGGGCCGGGTGCACCCGCCTGGCTGCCGCCGGTCGCGCCGCGGGCGTACGCCTCCACCGTCCAGCTCGCCGCGGCGAACCCTCGACCCGAGGTCGAGGTCATCACCGGGAACGACGCGGTCCGGCTGCCGCTGCCCGGCGGGTGGGTGGGCACGGCCTGGGGCCGCGAGCTGGACGACACCATCGCCCGCCTCACCGCGCTGGACGGTGGGGTGGCAGCCCTGGAAGCGGCCTGGTGAGCGGGGCGTTCGTCGTCCGTGCCCGGCGGGTGGTGCTCCCCGGAGGGGAGCAGCCGGCTGCTGTGCACGTCGCCGACGGGGTGGTCACCGCCGTCACCGGGTTCGACGACGCCGGGGACGCGCCGGTCACGCTGGCCGCGGACGAGGCCCTGATCCCCGGACTGGTGGACAGCCACGTGCACGTCAACGAGCCCGGGCGCACCGAGTGGGAGGGCTTTGCCTCTGCCACGCGCGCGGCTGCCGCCGGCGGGATCACCACGATCGTCGACATGCCGCTGAACTCGATCCCGCCGACGGTCTCGGTGGCGGCGTTGCACGTGAAACGCGAGGCAGCGGCGGGGCAGGTGCGCGTCGACGTGGCGTTCTGGGGCGGCGCCGTCCCCGGCAACGCCGACCAGCTCCAGCCGCTGCTCGCGGCAGGTGCCGTCGGGGCGAAGTGCTTCCTGCTCGACTCCGGCGTCCCGGAGTTCCCGCCACTGGACGACGCCGGCCTCCGGGAGGCGCTGACCGCGCTGGCCGCGGTGGACGGTCTGCTCATCGCCCACTGCGAGGACGGCGGCGTCATCACCCGAGCCCCGGACCCGGTCGGGGGTAGTTACCCGGCCTTCCTGGCCTCGCGACCGGGGGCCGCGGAGGAGACGGCGATCGGCCGGTTGATCGCCGCCGCCCGGGACACCGGCGCGCGGGTGCACGTCGTCCACCTGGCCGACGGCGACGCGTTGCCGATGCTGCGCGCCGCCCGCGCCGAGGGCGTGCCGATCACCGTGGAGACCTGCCCGCACTACCTGACCTTCAGCGCCGAGGAGGTGCCCGACGGCGACACCTCGTTCAAGTGCTGCCCGCCGATCCGGGAGGCCGCGCACCGGGAGGCGCTGTGGGCGGCGCTCGCCGCCGGCGACATCGACCTGGTGGTCAGCGACCATTCCCCGTGCACGCCCGAGCTCAAGCGTCTGGACGTCGGCGACTTCGGACTGGCCTGGGGCGGCATCGCCGGTCTGCAGGTGGCGCTGCCTGCGGTGTGGACCGGTGCCCGGGCGCGTGGGCTCGGACTGGGCGACGTCGTCCGCTGGATGTCGGCGGGGCCGGCGCAGCTGGCCGGGTTGCCGGGCAAGGGCGGCATCGTGGTGGGCCGGGACGCCGACCTGGTCGTCTTCGCCCCGGACGAGTGCCGGCGGGTGGGACACCTGCACCACCGCAACCCGGTCACGCCGTATGCGGGCCGCGAGCTGACCGGGGTCGTGCGGCGTACCTGGCTGCGCGGGCAGCTGATCGGCCCGGAGGATGCGCCGATCGGCCGTCTGCTCGACCGGGCGCGCGGCTGACCTGCTGCGCTTCCCCCTCGGCGGCCCGGTCGAGGACCTCCGGCTCGCGGTCCACCCCACCGGCCGGGTCGGGCCGTGCCACAGTGACCCGCGAACTGCCCGATCCGAGCTGGGGACCGATGACCGACCCGCTGCAGCTGCCCGACCTGGCCAGTCGTTCCCTCGGGGGCGCCGTCGTGGCGGCCAACGACGAGTTCTTCGCGGCCCGCGAGAACCTGGTGCTGCCGCATCCCGCCGTCGTGCGCACCGAGTTCGGGCACAAGGGCAAGGAGTACGACGGCTGGGAGACCCGCCGACGGCGCACCCCCGGGCACGACTGGGCGATCGTCCGGCTCGGTGCGGGAGGGATCGTGGCCGGCGTCGTCGTCGACACGGCCTTCTTCACCGGTAACTACCCGCCGCAGGCATCCCTGGACGGCGCCGCGGTCGAGGGCCACCCGTCGGTCGCCGAGCTCGAGCGGGCGGACTGGCAGCCGCTGCTGCCGCTGTCGGACCTGGCCGGGGACACCGCCAACGTCTTCGCCGTCGACTCCGACCGGCGGGTCACCCACGTCCGGTTGGGCATCCACCCGGACGGCGGGGTGGCCCGGCTGCGGGTGCACGGCACCGTCGTCCCCGATCCGCGGCTGGTCGACGCCGGTCCTTTCGACCTCGCGGCCCTGGAGAACGGCGGCCGGGTCACCGGAGTGAGCAACGCGTTCTACGGCAGCCCGCACCAGCTGATCGGCCGCGGCCTGGCCCGCTCGATGGGCGAGGGGTGGGAGAACGCCCGCCGGCGCGGGGAGGGCAACGACTGGGTCGACGTCTCGCTGGCCTGCGAGGGTGTGGTGACCTTGGCCGAGCTGGACACCTCCTGGTTCCTGGGCAACGCCCCGGGCGCCGCGGCGCTGACCGGCCGGACCGCCGACGGTGCGGAGGTCGAGTTGCTCCCGCGCACCCGGCTGCAGCCCGACACCCGGCACCGGTTCGTGCTCCCCGACGTCCCGGGCGTTGCCAGCGTGCGGCTGGACGTCTTCCCGGACGGCGGGATGGCCCGGCTGCGACTGTGGGGACGGCCCACCGCGGCCGGTCGTGCGGAGCTGGGACGGCGCTGGTTCGACGCGCTGCCCGACAGCCAGGCGGTGGAGGTGTTCCCGGACACGGTCCCGGGCACCCCGTGTGTTTCCGACTGAACAGTCGCAGCTCCCTGCCGATGGATGCGGCAGTCGCTCGACTGCAGAACCGGAGTTCCCAGTGGCCCTGGCCCCTTCGTTCCTGCGCCGCAGTGTCCGGGCCCGACTCCTCGCCGCCTTCCTGTGCGTGGCGGCCGTCATGGTGGGCCTGGGCCTGGTCAACGTCGGCCAGATGAACTCCGTGCACGGTCAGGTCGAGCGGTCCGGCCCGGGACGTCGTGCCCCTGGCCGACCTGCAGCAGCTGACCGGTGACTTCCAGGCCTACACCGTGCACGGGCTGGTCGTCGGGCTCGGCGCGGTCACCGGTCAGCTCGAGGCCGTCCAGCAGCAGTTGCAGCTGAAGGCGGCGTCGAAGGAGGCCACCGCGGCCGACCTGAAGGCGCTCGCCGCGCACATCCCGGCGGACCTGGCCGGGCGCGTGGCGACCATCAGCGCGGACTGGGACGACATGGTCACCGAGGACGCCGCCTATCAGGCCGCCGCCGCCGCGAACAGCCCCGACGCCAGGGCCGCCAGTCAGGCCGCGACCGCTGCGTACCTCAAGCTCGAGCAGGACGTGAACGGGCTGACGGACGCCCTGCTCGCCGACGAGGCCGCCAGTCGGGAGGCGATCGGTGCGAGGTTCGCCGCCGCCCGGACCATCACCCTCGCGCTGCTGGCCGTGGGTGTGCTGCTCGCCGTGGGCCTGGGCATCCTCCTCGCCCGGGACATCCGCAACCGCATCGTGCCGGTCCGGGCCGCCGCAGAAGCGCTGGCCAGCGGCGACCTGACGGACATCCAGGACAGCACGTCCGAGGACGAGCTCGGTCAGCTGAGCGCCGCCCTGTCCCAGGGCATGGGGTGGATCCGCGAGATGGTCGCGGGGGTCGTCGGCAGCGCCGGTGCGATGACCACGCTGGTCGGTGACCTGACCCGGGCCACGGTGGGTGTGGTGGACGCGTCCCGCAGCGGCCTCGAGCACGCGCAGACGGTGTCCGGGACCGCCACGGCCGTTTCCGGGAACGTCGCCCAGCTGGCCACCGGCGCCGAGGAGATGACCGCGTCCATCCGGGACATCTCCCGCTCGGCCCGGCAGGCCGCCGGCGTCGCCGACGACGCGGTCCGCATCGTGGCGAGCACCAACACCACGCTCACCCAGCTGGGCAACTCGTCGGCGGAGATCGGCAACGTCATCAAGGTGATCACCGGCATCGCCGAGCAGACCGACCTGCTCGCCCTCAACGCGACGATCGAGGCGGCGCGCCGGCGAGGCGGGCAAGGGCTTCGCCGTGGTGGCCACCGAGGTGAAGGAGCTGGCCCAGGAGACCGCCAAGGCGACCGAGGACGTGTCCCTCCGGATCCTGGCCATCCAGGCCGACTCCGCCCAGGCGGTCCAGGCGATCGCCCAGATCGGGCAGACGGTGGACCAGATCAACGAGCTGCAGGCCACCATCGCCGCGGTGGTCGAGCAGCAGACCGCGGCGGCCGCGGAGGTCGACCGGAACATCGGCGTGGCCGTCCAGGGAAGCCGCGGCATCGCCCGCGGCGCCGAGGCCGTCGCGGCGTCCAGCCAGACCGGTGCCGCGCGGATCGAGGAGTCCCGGACGATCGCGGAGTCACTCGCCCGCCGTGCCGAGGAGCTCGAGGGGCAGGTCGCCCAGTTCACGATCTGACCAGCGGTACGGCCGCGCCGCGGTTCGGCGGCTGATCTCAGCGGCCGCCGGGAGCGCCTTCCTCCGCCATGGTGCCGGGTGCGTCGCGCGCCTCCTCGTCGACCACGATGTTCACCGCGCGGGACGGGGCGGCCGGCCGGGGCGTCGTCCAGGTGACCGTCGGTGCCGCGCCGAGCCCGAGAGCGACGTGCTCGGGCTTGATCGGCACTGCCGGCAGGGGTAGCCCCGT
Organism: Modestobacter sp.; assembly: GCA_025965775.1. Taxonomy (GTDB): domain Bacteria; phylum Actinomycetota; class Actinomycetes; order Mycobacteriales; family Geodermatophilaceae; genus Modestobacter. The sequence goes on from JAOPWG010000355.1 coordinate 5,589, forward strand.
CGCGTCGCGGACGGCGGCCGCGACGGCCGGGACCGCGGTGCACAGCGGGGGCTCGCCGGCGCCCTTCCAGCCGTGCGGCATCCCCGGCTCGGGATCGGTCACGTAGGTGCTGACCACCTCAGGTGCATCGACGATGGTGGGAATCAGGTAGTCCTGGAAGTCGGGGTTGGTGATCAGCCCATCGGCGACCACCACCTCCTCCATCAGCGCCAGCCCCATGCCCTGCACGATGCCGCCCTCGATCTGGCCGAGCAGCTGGGTCGGGTTGATGACCGTGCCGACGTCCTGGCACGAGGCCACCTGCACCACGCTGACCAGGCCCAACTCGACGTCGACGTCCACGACCGCCCGCTGAGCGGAGAAACTGAAGGCGACGTACATGCCGCCCTCGGCCGAGCCGAGCGGGTACGTCGCCGGGTGCTGGAAGTGCTCGGTGGCCCGCAGTGTCTGCCCCGGTGCGGCCGCGGCGACCGGGGTGACCGGCCGGCCGGCCGCGCACACCGTGCCGTCGACGACGGTCAGCCCGGCGGCGTCCAGTCCGTGCCGCCGGGCGACCTGGGCCAGCAGCCGGACCCGGACAGCGGCGCACGCCCGGTGCACCGCCGTCCCCGACGCCATCGTCTGCCGCGACGCCGAGGTCGATCCCGCCGAGGCGATGAGCGTGTCCGGCTGGGTCACCTCGACGGTGGTCGCCCCGAGCACCGTGCGGGCGACCTGCTCGGCGACGGTCACGAAGCCCTGGCCGACCTCGGCACACGCGGTGTGCACGGTGGCGTGCCCGTCGCAGAGGCTGACCTCCGCCGTCGACTCGTCCACGTGCCCCTCGCTGAAGGCCAGGTTCTTGATGGTCACCGCGTAGCCGATGCCCCGGCGCACCGACCCCGGCTCGGCGGCCCGGCCCACCCCACCGGGCGCCCTGCGTGCCGGGCCGGCCGGCAGCGGGATGGCCCGCAGGCCCTCGATCACCTCGCGCACCGGGGTGGGGGCGTCGAAGCGCTGGCCGAAGGTGGCGACGTCGCCACGCTGCAGCGCGTTGCGCAGCCGGATCTCCAGCGGGTCCATGCCGAGCGCCCCGGCCAGCGCGTCCAGCTGCGCCTCGTGCGCGAACGCCGCCTGCGGCACCCCGAAGCCGCGCATCGCCCCGCAGGAGGGGTTGTTGGTGCGCACCGACCAGCCCTCGAACCGCCCGTTGTCCACCCGGTACGGGCCCTGCAGCAGCGTGACGGTGTTGGTGATGACCACCGGGCTGGTCGAGGCGTAGGCGCCGCCGTCGAGCAGCACCCGGCCCTCGACGCAGACGATCCGGCCGTCGGCGTCGGCGGAGTGCCGCAGCCAGATGGTGCCCGGGTGCCGCTGCCGGTGGGCGAGGAAGGACTCCTCCCGGGTGTACTCGAACTTCACCGGGCGGCCGGTGGCCAGCGCCAGCAGGCAGGCGTGGGTCTGCAGGGTGACGTCCTCGCGGCCGCCGAAGGCCCCGCCGACGCCGGCCAACCGCAGGTGCACCTTCTCCGGCGGGAGCCCGGTGGCCCAGCCGATCTGTGTCTGGTCGGAGTGCAGCCACTGGGTGGCGACGTCCAGGGCGACCCCGCCGTCCGGCGTGGGCCAGGCGAGCCCGGCCTCGGGGGCGAGGAACGCGGGGTCCTGCATGCCGATCCGGTAGGTGTTCTCCACCGTGACCACGCCACGCGCGTCCGGGTCGCCGCAGCTGTAGGACACGTGCCGGTAGACGTTGCCGTCCGGGTGCAGCGGCGGGGCGGTCAGCGACTGCTGCGGGTCGGTGAGCGGCGGCAGTGGCTCGTACTCGACCGCGACGGCCCGGGCCGCGCGGCGGGCGGTGGCCGCGTCCACCGCAGCGACGACGGCGACCGGCTCCCCGGCGTACCGGACGACGCCGTCGGCCAGCGCCGGCTCGTCGCGCAGGGTCAGCCCGAAGTACAGGTCGCCGGGGACGTCGGCGCTGGTGAGGACGGCGTGCACCCCGCTGATCGCCCGCGCGGCGGCGGTGTCGATGCCGGTGATCCGGGCATGCGGGTGGGGCGAGCGCACGGTGGAGCCGACCAGCATCCCCTCCGCGGCCAGGTCACCGGCGTAGGAGAACTCGCCGCGGACCTTCGCCGGCCCGTCCGGCCGCCGCACCGATGTCCCGACACCGCCGGTCACTCGGCCGCCTCCGGCCCCGTCCGGAGGCTCGCCGTGAGCTTGCGAGTGGTGAGAGGGACGGGGTCCTTCCGCTCGCGGCGGGTACGGGCGGCGGACTCCACCGCGGCGACGATCCGGCCGTAGCCGGTGCAGCGGCAGAGGTTGCCGTACAGCGCCTCCTCGATCTCGGTGCGCGACGGGCACTCGTGGCGCTCGAGGAGTTCGGTGGCGGCGGTGACGAAGCCGGCCGTGCAGATCCCGCACTGCACGGCGCCCTCGGCGAGGAAGGCCTCCTGGACGTCGGACAGCTCCCCGTCCGGGCCACCGAGCGAGGCGATCGTCTCGACCGTGGCTCCCACGGCGGTCGCGGCCGGGACCAGGCAGGCGCAGAGCACGTGCGGCTCGTCGGGGCCCACGCCCACCCGGACGGCGCAGGCGCCGCAGCGGCCGTGCCCGCAGCCGGTCTTCGGGCCGAGCACCCCCAGCCGGTCGCGCAGCACGGTGAGCAGCGACTCCGACCAGCGGGCGGTCACCTCGCGCGGGACCCCGTCGACTGTCAGCGGGAATGTGACGAACTCGTCCGCCACCAGCGGGTCGACGCTCATGCGCCGGGCCCGCCGTCGGTCCGTGCCCGGGTCACCAGCCGGACGGCGAGCACCCCGAGGGCGTGCCGCCGGTAGTCGGCCGAGGCCACCGGGTCCTCCGGCGGATCGACGGCGACCGCAACCGCCGCACGCAGGTCCTCGGGCGTGGCCCGGCCGTCGAGCAGCGCGGTGGCGACGGCGTCGACGTCGTCCGAACGGAGGGGGGTGGGCCCGGCATTCCCGAACGCCAGCCGGACGCCGCCGTCCCGGGACACCACCGCGGCACTGACCGTGGCCACGAACTGGGCGTTGCGCCGGCCGACCTTCACGTAGTCGGCGAAGCCGCCGTGCCGGGGGAGCCGGACGGCGGTGAGCAGCTCGTCCTCGGCCAACCGGGTGCGTCCGGGCGCGGTGATGAAGCCGTCGAAGGGGACCGTGCGCACACCGGTGGCCGACGTGAGCTCCAGCCGGGCGCCACCGGCCAGCAGCGTGGGCAGCAGGTTGCGGTAGGGCAGTGCGCTGACCACGTTGCCGCCGATCGTCGCCTCGGTACGTACCAGCGGGGTACCCAGCGAGGTGGCGGCCGCGGCCAGCCCGGCGTCCGGCGCGGTCGTGAGCCCGGAGACCGGCGTCCCGGCGCCCATCACGAGGTCGTCGTCGTCCACCGTCACCCCGCGCAGCGCGGCGACGCGCCGCAACGACACGAAGGCGTCGGCCGACCGGGTGCCCCACAGCAGGTCCGGCATCATCTCGGTGCCGCCGGCGACGACCACCGCTCCGGGGCGCTCCGCCAGGGCGGCGAGCGCCTCCTCGGGGGTCTCGGGGAGCGCGAATCGTGGAGCCGCCAGCAGCACTCGTCACCTCCGGTGGCGGGACGGGACCGAGAACGTAGCCCGATCATGTTCCGCCGGCGTGTCCGGTGCCAGTAGGTCAGTGGACGACGGCGTGTTCCGCCCCGCTGAAGTGCTGGAGAGCGAACCGGCTGGAGGACTCCACGTGCTGGCGCATCAGCTGCTCTGCTCGATCGGCGTCCTGGTCGTGCAGCGCGTCGAGGATCGCGCGGTGCTCGGTGATGGCGATCGACGCGCGATCGGAGGGATAGGCGTAGTTCGAGCGGTAGCTGACGGTGAAGGCCAGGACCTGCCCCATGATCGTCTGCAGCAGCCGGCTGCCGGTCGCCTCACTGATGATCGTGTGGAAGGCAAGGTCGGCGAGTGCCTGCTCGGGCGCCGATCCCTGGGCGCTGATCCGCTCGAGCTTGGCGTGCGCGTCCTCCAGGGCGTCCAGGTCGAGGCGGGTGCGGGTCTGTGCGGCCTCGCGGGCGGCGTAGGACTCCAGCACACCGCGCAGGGAGTAGATCTGCACGATGTCGTGCGAGGTGATGGTCCGGACGGTCGCCCCGCGGTTGGGCGTGAGCTCGACCAGACCCTCGCTCTGCAGGGTGAAGAGGGCTTCGCGAACCGGCGTCCGGCTGACCCCCAGCTGTTCGGCGAGCAGGCGCTCCGGCAGCGGCTCGCCCGGCTTGAGCCGCCCGGAGAAGATCTCCGTGCGGAGGATCCGCGCCACGCCCTCGCTCGTCCGCTGGGACATGGGAACCAGGCCCCGGCCCGAAGGTCCCAAGGGCTGCATGTTGAGCTCCGTCCCGGGCAGCCGATGCCGTCGGTCTGCCGCATCGCATGTGCCCGGGAGAATACGGTCACCGGACGTCCGTTGCCCTGCGTCGCTGCACTGTCGACCGCCGCACGGAACGGGGGCGCCACCAGAAGGTCCCGGTGGCGCCCCCGCCGTACGGCGCTGGGTCAGACGGGCACGCCGCCCGCCTGGCGGTGGTTGCCGGAGGGTGCGGCCGGCGTGGCCGACGGGGCGGCCGGGATCGACGGCTCCAGGTCGTCACCGAAGTTCGAGGCGCCCCAGACGGTGACGTCCATGCCGACCAGTTCCGCCTCCTCCGAGGCCCGCAGGCCGCCGACCTTCTCGAAGAACAGGCACATCAGGAGCGCGGGCACCCCGGCGACGAGCATCGTCGCGACGACGCCGGCCAGCTGCCACCACGGCGTGATCGTGCCGACCCCGATGGCGTGGTCGCCCTCCAGGCCGATGTAGCCGCCGGTCGGCGTCCCCCACTTGATGAAGCCGGTGAGCAGCGCGCCGGCGATCCCCGGGCCGAGGGCCAGCGGGACGACCTTCGGGTCGTCGATCCGGGCCTTGCGCAGCAGTGCCGCGGTCCCCAGGGCGACGAGCGGACCGAGAGCGCCGACCAGCAGGCACTGCCACGCGCTGCCGATGTCGAACAGCGTCCCGCCCATGACCACGCCCGCGATGGGCCCGAGCAGCGCCCACGAGGGCTCCCGCCGACGGTAGGCCAGCAGCAGGCCGACCACCGCGCCACCCAGGACGGCGGCGAAGAGGTTGACGATGACGATCCCGAGGCCGCTCTCGGTGAACGAGATCCCGAAGAAGCCGACGTCCGGGACGATGTAGCCGCTGCCGATGGTGATGAACGGGAGCGCGAAGAGGATCAGCAGCACGCCCACACCGCCGAGCGCGACGTTGTGGGACGCCGGCCGGACCCCGCTGCTGTGCGGACGGAAGGCGCCCAGTCGCGGGCCGACCCGCCAGGCCAGGACCAGCACGAAGGTGCCGGCGGTGATGTACAGCGGGAAGATCCCGTCGAAGTCGTGGGTGCCACGCAGGGTCAGCGGGGACAGCGAGCCCCAGCAGAGGTAGCCGACCAGGGGGGAGAGCACGGCGCCGACGACGAAGGACATCACGTACAGCGGCAGCGGCTTGATCCGCTCGACGACACCGGTGTGGATCAGCGCCATCGTCGCCATCGTGAAGGTCACGAAGAAGACGAAGAAGATCTGCAGGACGTCGGCCTCGGGCAGTGTGGTCGGGTCGATGTACCGCGACGCCGTGGTGGTGAACGCGCCGCCCAGCCACCAGTCCTTGACGGCCTGCCAGAACGGCGAGGGGACGCCGAAGGCCTGGTTGAACTGCCACTGCCAGATCGGGTAGCCGATGAGCAGGGTGCCCAGGCCGCCGACCATCGCCGCGCCGATCTTCTGGATCGTGGTGTCCAGGACGTTGCGGCGTCGAACGAGGCCCATGTCGATGAGTACCAGGCCGGCGATCACCAACAGCACGGCGACGGCGCCGAGCGTGTAGATGAACGTGGACATGATCCAGTTGGTGGACGCCTGCTCGGGGAACTGTTCCATTCCGTCTCCTGTGCAGCGGGGAAGGGCCGACCGGCACAGAGGTGCCGGCGGCCGCGGTGAGTGGTGCTGACCGGTCCGGTCCGGACGGGTGCCGGGCAGGTGGGAGATGCGCTCTACCCGCGTGTGTCGACGGTCACGGGATCGATTGAGGCGGGAACGTATACCGGTATGCCATCGGTAGACAAGACCCCTCCGCGGCAGGTCACCGGCTCGTCATGTCCAGCCGTTGCCGGCTGGTCACACCTGATTTCGAGCGCGTCACGTAGGCGGGAGGTCCTTTCCTTCCGCCCCGACATGCCGCAGGGTGGGGCCGGCGCGCGCGGGGGAGTTGTGCTGATGCACGTGCTTGGTATACATGTATGCCAAGCCACACCAGTGGTCTGGCGCACACCTACCCTACGAACCGCCGACGCCTTCCGAGAGGAGCAGCTGTGGACCCCGCCTCGACCACCCGCGTCTATGACCGGGCCGGCTTCGGACGGCCCGTCGAGCGGGGCAGCCGCCCCGCCGTCGTGGTCGTCGACTTCAGCTACGGCTTCACCGACCCGCAGTACCCGACCGGGGCGGACATGTCCGGCCCGGTGCTGGCCACTGCCCGGCTGCTCGAGGCGGCCCGGGCCGGCGGCGTGCCGGTCGTGTTCACCACCATCGCCTACGACGCCGGCCAGCTGCGCAGCCTCGCCTGGCTGAAGAAGGCCACCGGGATGGCGGCGCTGGAGCTGGGCAGCCGCCTGGTCGACGTCGACGAGCGGCTCGCGCCGCGGACCGATGAGCACCTGGTCGTCAAGACCGGCGCGTCGGCGTTCTTCGGCACCGCGCTGGCCAGCTATCTGGCCTCGGTGCGCGCGGACACGGTGATCGTCACCGGCGCCACCACGAGCGGCTGCGTCCGGGCCACCGTCGTCGACGCCGTCCAGTACGGCTACCCGACGCTGGTGCCCCGCGACTGCGTCGCCGACCGGGCGCTCGCCCCCCACGAGGCCAGCCTGTTCGACATCAACGAGAAGTACGGCGACGTCGTCGACCTCGACGACGTCCTGGCCTATCTGCAGGCGCTGCCCGCCACCGCGGGTGCAGCCCAGTCAGTCCCAGCAGCAGTACAGCGGCCGGGTTCCCCCGCGCCGGAGCACCAGTCCACGATCCCGTCCCAGGCGGAGGCGCCCGCATGACGTTCACCAGTTCGAACTCCTCCACCGACGGCGTGCCGAGCTCCGAGGGAGCCGCGCAGGCGGTCCCCGGCCAGCGGTTCGCCAGCCCCTTCGCCGTCCAGACCCCGGCCGGCGCCGAGGGGTGGCAGAGCATGTACCC
>JAOPWG010000362.1 GCA_025965775.1 Modestobacter sp.
TCTGGACCTTCGCCGTCATCGCCGGCGCCATCTGGGCCGAGAGCGCCTGGGGCCGGTTCTGGGGCTGGGACCCCAAGGAGACCTGGGCCTTCATCGCCTGGGTCGTCTACGCCGCCTACCTGCACGCCCGCACCACCGCCGGCTGGCGGGGCCGGCCCTCTGCCTGGGTCAACGTGGTCGGGCTGACCGTGATGGTCTTCAACCTGCTCTACGTGAACATGGTGTCCACCGGCCTGCACAGCTACGCCGGCCTGAGCTGAACCGACCGATCTGCCCACTCCACTGGTGACCGTGCGTCACCAGATCGGGTGACGGGCGCGGGAGCAGCGCGGTTGCACGGTGCTGGGGGTGCTGGACATGGCATCCTGACGCCATGACTGAACGCGGTGGAGTTCACCGTGGGTAGGCACGCGGCCGACGACGGCGCCGGCGTCCACCCGATCGTGGCTGCTGCGCTGCAGCGGCAGGTCCCCGATCCGGCGGGTGCTCCCCGCCACTGCCAGGGCCGCGACCGCGCCGTCGCCGAGGGCGACCGGGTGCGTGAGGGTGGCCTCGGCTGGCCCGGCGAACGCCATGACGGCACGGGTCTCGGCTGGCCCGCCGACGCCCGCACCGACGTCCCCGTGCCGGGCCTGCCGGAGCCGCTGACCGTCGTACCCGCGCAGCCCGCCAAGCGCCGGCTCGGCTGGCGCCGGCTGTTCGGCGGTGCCCCGGCCGCCGACCGGACACCCGAGGGCAGCAGCGCCGCCTGACCCCTGACGCAGCGAGCCGTCAGCCCCGTTCGGGGGCTGACGGCTCGTCGTGTCTGCGGCGGGAGGGCGCTCAGCTGGCGGCCCCGTCGTCCCGGCGGGCGCGGCGTTCCAGTTCGCGCAGGAACTCCGGGTCGTCGTCGGGGGCCAGCGCCCGGGTCGGTCGCGCCGTCCGTGGCGGCCGGGCCGAGCGCGTCGGCCGGGCGCCCGGGTTCGGACCACCCTGTGCGGCGGCCCGCATCACCAGCACGACCACGCCCACCGAGACCAGCATCATCACCAGTACGACCATCGGGTTCCCCCCTCGTCAGACCCCAATGTAGCTCCGCGGCGATACTCGGACCCTGTGGTGCCGCCCCGTCGGGGCCGGACCCGACCGACCACGAACCGGAGGGCGTCATCGACGCGGTGGACGAGCAGTTGATCGGCCTGCTGCGGGCCAACGGCCGGGCCAGCTACGCCGAGCTCGCGCGGCAGGTGGGCCTGTCGGCTCCCTCGGTGCACGAGCGGGTGGGCAAGCTGGAGACCGCCGGTGTGATCACCGGCTACCGGGCGGTCGTGGACCCGGCCGCGGTGGGCCTCGGCGTCACGGCCCTGGTCGGGGTGATCGAGAGCGACTCGGTCGACGACACCGGGCTGGAGGAGGCGCTGGCCCAGCTGCCCTCGGTGGAGGACTGCTGGCGGGTCGCCGGCAGCGAGGGCTACCTGCTCAAGGTCCGCGTGTCCGACATCGCGGCACTGGAGGGCACCATCAGTGCGTTGAACCGGATCAGAGGCGTCGCCCGCACCCGGACGACCGTCGTGCTGTCGACCAAGTGGGAGGGCCGTCATGGCTGATCAGTCCGCGAACTCGCCTGTGGCCCCGACGGGGCCCGTGGGCCCGACCGGTGGCCCCGCCACCGCGCCCACGGTGCTCCCGTGGGTGCTGATCTACACCCTCGGCCGGCTCGTCATCGCCGTCGCGCTGGTCGCCCTGCTGTGGCTGGTCGGGCTGGGCAGCTTCCCGGGCGTGCTGTTCGGCCTGCTGCTGTCGATGCCGGTGTCCTACGTCCTGCTCCGGCCGGCCCGCGACAAGCTCACCGAGGCGCTGGCCGCCCGCAGCGTGCGGAAGCAGGAGCTGCGGGCACGGCTGCGCGGCACCGACGCCGACGACGCCGCCTGAGCCGGCGGCGCTGCCTCAGCTCAGCGCGAGGCCGACGGCCAGCAGCACGCCGGTGACCAGGGTCAGCTGGCCGGTGCCCTTCAGCGCTCCGATCAGCACCGGTCCCCGCCCGCCACGCAGCACGGTGCGTACCGGCGGCACGGCCAGCGGCAGCGCCAGCAGGCCGAGCAGTGCCCAGTGCCGGGCACTGCCGATGGCCGCGACCAGGACGAAGGCGATGGCGACCAGGCCGGTGTAGGCCACCCGGGTGCGTGCCTCGCCCAGCAGCACGGCCAGGGTCCGCTTGCCGACGGCGGCGTCGCCGTGCACGTCACGCAGGTTGTTGACCACCAGCAGCGCCACCGAGAGCAGGCCGATCGGGACGGCGGCGGCGACGGCCAGGGACTCCACGTGCCGCGTCTGGGCGAACGTCGTCCCGACCACGGCGACCAGGCCGAAGAAGACGAAGACGAAGACCTCACCCAGCGCGCGGTAGCCGTAGGGGATCGGGCCGCCGGTGTAGGTCCAGGCGGCCAGGATGCTCACCGCGCCGACCGCGACCAGCCACCAGCTGGACAGCGCCGCCAGCCCCAGGCCGGCGGCCGCGGCGACCGCGAAGGCCACCCCCGCGGCGACGAGCACCTGGTGGGGGCTGGCGGCGCCGGAGCCGACGAGCCGCATGGGGCCGACCCGGTCGGCGTCGGTGCCGCGCCGGCCGTCGGAGTAGTCGTTGGCGTAGTTGACCGCCACCTGGAGGGCCAGGGCCACGAGGAGGGCGAGCACCGCCGGCACGAGCCGGAACCCGTCCAGGGCGGCCGCGGCGCCGGTGCCGACGAAGACCGGCGCGAGCGCGGCGGGCAAGGTCCGGGGGCGGGCGCCCTCCAGCCACTGGGCGGGGGTGGCCACTACTGCTCTCCTCTGATCAGGTCCTCGGCCACCGACCGGCGGTCGGGCTTGCCGGTGTGCAGGGTCGGGACGGAGCCGATGAGCACGAGCTCCCGGGGCGCCGAGGGGCTCCCCAGCCTGTCGCTCACCCAGGACCGCAGCGCCGCCAGCGTCGGCGTCGCACCGGGCGCCGGGACGATGGCGGCGACCACCCGCTGCCCCCATTCGGGGTCGGGGCGGCCGGCCACGACGGCGTCGGCGACCGTCGGGTGCTCGCGCAGCACGGCCTCGACCGCCTGCGGTACCACGTTCACCCCGCCGCTGATCAGCACGTCGTCCAGTCGGCCGTGCACCGTCAGCCGGCCGCCGGCGTCCAACGTCCCGGCGTCCCGGGTGCGGAACCAGCCGTCCGCGAAGGCCGCGGCGGTCCCGGCGGGGTCCCGCCGGTAGCCGTGCGCGAGCGTCGGGCCGGTGAGTTGCACGCCGTCGTCGTCCACCCGGACCCCCACCCCGGCCAGCGGGGCGCCGTCGTAGACGCACCCGCCGGCGGTCTCGCTCATGCCGTAGGTGGTCCGCACCGCGACGCCGGCGTCCCGGGCCTGCTGCAGCAGGGCGGCGTCGGTGGCCGCGCCGCCGACGAGCACCGCGTCGAAGGCGGCCAGCGCCTCGGGTTCCTCGGCCAGGAACCGGCGCAGCTGGGTGGGCACCAGCGAGGTGTAGCGGCGGTCGCCGGCGGGCAGCCGCCCCAGCGCCGCCGAGAGCCGTTCGTGCCGGTCCAGCACCGCGGGGATGCGGCCGGCCAGCGCGCTGCGGCAGAGCACCTGCAGCCCGCCGACCGCCGAGGTGGGCAGGGCCAGCAGCCAGCTGCCCGCCCCGCCGAGCCGGTCGAGGGTGGCGGTGGCCGAGGCCCGCAACGCCGCCGCGGACAGCAGCACCCCGCG
>JAOPWG010000450.1 GCA_025965775.1 Modestobacter sp.
CTTCCGCACCGACTACATCGACCGGCTGCTGGCCGATCCGAACACCGCCCGCACCACGCTGGGGTCCAACCAGCTGTGGCAGGTGGGTCTGCTCGAGCTGTGGCTGCAGCGGCACGGCATCCGCTGAGCCTGTCGCGGCGCGTCCCGCCGCCGCGGGCCAGGGCCGCCACCGGGCCGGTCCACTCTGCCACCGGCCTGCCGAGAACTGACGCGTCCCACCAGGAGGTGACATGACCGACGCCCTGCGCCGTGCCGGCCTGCCCACCGGCGTGCGTCTGGCCATCGCCGAGATCGCCGGAGCCTCCGGCGCCTGGTGCCCCGCCCTCGCCCCCGGCGGCGATCGGGTCGCCTTCGTCTCCGACCGATCCGGGCTCCCCCGGCTGGAGGTCGCCACGCTGGACCAGCAGACCCCGCCCGCGGTGCTCTCCGACCCCGGCGAGGAGGTCGTCTCGGTCGCCTGGTCCCCGGACGGGGAGTGGCTGGCCTACCTGGTCAGCCCGGGCGGCTCGATCTGCGCCCAGCTGTTCGCCGTCCGCCCGGACGGCACCGACCGGCACCTGGTGGCCGGTGAGGACCCCCGGGCGACCGTCTTCGCCGGCGGCTGGACCGCCCTCCCGGGTCACTACGTCTGCTCCATCGCGGCCGGCGACGGGCCGGACGCCGATGTCGTGCTGGTCGACGTGGTCAGCGGCGCTCACCGCACCCTGGCCAGCGGTGGTTTCCTCTCCGTCACCTCGGTGGGCGTCGGGGAGCAGCGGGTGCTGGCCCGGCGCGGCCCGCGCGGGCACCGGCACATCGTGGTCATCGACGTGGCCACCGGCGTCCAGCGCCGGGTGCTGCCCCTCGGGGCCCCGGGGGGCGCTGCCTCCGAGGACGGGCATTTCGCTCCCGGCGGCCGCTCGGTCTACCTGCGCGCCGCGCTGCGGGGCCCGCCCGGCAGCGACCGCACCGGGCTGGTCCACGTCCCGCTGGACGACGAGGGCGTACCGGGGGAGGGCCGGGTGCTCGTCGCCCGGCCCGACGCCGACCTGGACGCGTACGCGGTGCGGGGCGATGGCACGGCGCTGTGCGTCTGGAACGCCGACGGCGTGACCGAGCTCGAGGTGCGTGCGCTGGCCGACGGGAGCCTGGTCCGATGCGTCGCTTTGCCGCAGCCGGTCATGCCCGGCTGGTCGCTGGCCGCCGATGGCAGCGCCCTGCTGGCCGAGCTCACCGGCCCGAACGTGCCGCGATCGCTGTGGCTGGTCCCGCTGGACGGCGCCGACGACGGCGACGGTGCGGACGACGCCGCCGCCCGCCGGGCCGCCGTGCTGCCCTCGACGCCGCACCGGCCCGACCCGCACCTGCTGGTCACTCCCGTGCGCCGCCACTACCTGGCCGACGACGGCACCGAGCTGGACGGCTGGCTGTACACGCCGCGGGACGTGCACGGGCCCAATCGGACCGTGGTCAGCTTCCACGGTGGCCCCGAGGGGCAGGAGCGGCCCGGGTACTCGCCGGTCGCCCAGTCGCTGGTCGCCGCCGGGATCACCGTCTTCACGCCGAACGTGCGCGGCTCGGGTGGCCGCGGCCGGGCGTTCATGTCCGCCGACGACGGCCCCGCCCGGGAGGCGTCGTTCGCCGACGTCCCGGCCACCGTGCGGTTCCTGGTCGAGTCCGACGTCGCGCTGCCCGGGCAGCTCGGCGCGCACGGCTGGTCCTACGGGGGGTACCTCACGCTGGTCGCGCTGACCCGCTGGCCGGAGCTGTTCGCGGCCGGCGCGACGCTGGCCGGGATGAGCGACCTGCGGACGTTCTTCGCCGGCACCGAGCCGTGGATGGCGGCGGCCTCGGTGACCGAGTACGGCGACCCGGTGGCCGACCGCGACATGCTGGCCGCGCTGTCCCCGATGACCGCGCTGGACCGGCTCCGCTCGCCGGTGCTGCTGGTCCACGGTGACCGGGACACCAACGTCCCGGTGCTGGAATCGGTGCAGGCACACCAGGCGCTGTCCGCGCTGGGGGCACCGGTCGAGCTGCTGCTGCTGCCGGGGGAGGGACACACCGTGGTGGGACGCGACCACCTGCTGGAGCTCACCGAACGGATCACCGAGTGGTTCGATCGGTGGCTGTGAGGCCCCGATGACGGACACGGCCGGTGTCTTCGCCCGCTATCCCGGTTCCCCCACCGACGAGGCGGTCGGTCCCGACGGGACGCTGCGGCCGGGCTACGAGCCGATCGCCCGGGTCCTCGACGAACTGGGCGGGGTCGGGCTGGCCGCGGTGGCCGGTGAGATCTCGCGCGAGCGGCGGACCCGGGGTGTCGTCTTCGGCAGCTTCGTCGACGGCCGGCTCGAGGAGCGGCCCTTCCCGATGTGCCCGGTGCCCCGGGTGGTGCCGGCCGCGGACTGGGACCACCTGGCCCGAGGTGTCGAGCAGCGCACCCGCGCCCTCAACGCTTTCCTCGCCGACGTCTACCGGCCCGCCGGCCGGCGGCGCACCGACAGCGACCGCGAGCCGGAGGTCGTCCGGGCCGGCGTGGTGCCGCCCTGGATCGTCTCGGCCAGCCCCGGTCACCGGCCCGGGGCGGTCGGCCTGGCCTGGGCGGGGCAGCAGCGGGTCACCGTCTCCGGGCTGGACCTGCTGCAGGGGCCGGGCGGCTGGGTGGTGCTGGAGGACAACCTGCGGGTCCCGTCCGGCATCGGCTACGCGATCAGCAACCGGGAGAGTGCGGTGGCCGCGCTCCCGCAGCTGCACGCCGCCACGGCGGCGGCGGGGCTGGCCGACCCGCACGAGGCGGTCGACGTCCTGCGGGCGGCGCTGGTCGACGCGGCCCCGCCGGGCTGCGACGGCCCACCCCAGCTGGGGCTGCTCACCGACGGCCGGCACAACACCGCGTGGTTCGAGCACCGGCTCCTCGCCGAGGCGATGGGCATCCCGATCGTCACCCCCGACACCCTCTGGCCCACGCCCACCGGTGGGGTCGCCGTCCAGGTCGAGGGCGAGCGGGTGCCGGTGCATGTGCTCTACCGGCGCTTCGACGAGGCCGAGCTCGCCGCCCACCTCACGCCCACCGGCGCCCCGGTCGACGTGCTGCTCGGCGAGGCGGTGCGGATGGGGCAGCTGGCGCTGGCCAACGTCCCGGGCAACGGCGTGGCCGACGACAAGGCCACCTACCGCTACGTCCCGGAGATGATCCGGTTCTACCTCGGTGAGGAGCCGGTGCTGGCCGGGGTGCCCACCTGGCTGCTGGCCGACGACGCCGACCGCGCCGAGATCCGCGACCGGCTGCACGAGATGGTCGTCAAGCCGGTCGACGGGTACGGCGGGCAGGGCGTCGTGTTCGGCCCGCTGTGCTCGGCCGCGGAGCTCGCCGAGCTGCAGGCCGAGGTCGCCGCCGCGCCGCACCGCTTCATCGCCCAGGAGCCGGTCGACTTCACGACCGTGCCGACCGTCGTCGACGGCCTGGTCGTTCCGCGGCACGCCGACCTGCGGGTGTTCGCGGCCGCCGGGACCAGCACGCGCGTCCTGCCGGCGCCGTTGAGCCGGGTGGCGCTGACCGAGGGGTCGCTGCTGGTCAACTCCAGCCGCGGCGGCGGCAGCAAGGACACCTGGGTCCTGCCCCCCAGCTGAGGCCCCCTCCTGGCGTGCCCTGAGCT